>JBDSRT010000090.1:0-13087 GCA_039929165.1 Ginsengibacter sp. | reverse complement strand
GTATCGCTCACAATGATAAGTTCGGCGATTATGGCGGCACTTTAATAATGATACATCAACTACAAACTATACGGTTTCATATTTTATATGGTCACTTAAGCCGGCAAAGCATTTCAACTTTGCAGGCTGGTATTTATTTATCAAGAGGCGAACAACTGGCGGCACTTGGTCAGCCTTTTGAAAACGGTAACTGGCCGCCACACCTTCACTTTCAGATTATTGAAGACATTGGTGCATGGGAAGGTGATTATCCCGGCGTATGTTCTTTAGCAGAGCAAACAAAATATCTTGACAACTCGCCTGATCCGGATTGTATTTTAAGTTTAAATAAATTTGTCTCTTTGTGATTTCCAGGTAAATGTATGTGTCTGGTTATGTACCGTGGGTCTCCAGTGTAACACCTGTATCTGCCCACTGAACCAATGCTTGCGTTTGGATGTTATGCAGTAAAGCATCAAATTTTATAATCATAACATATGTGTATTTTTACAGATAATTTGTAAAGATGGAAATTACCTCGGGCCCTTTACTTAATGCAATCAATTCTCCTGATGATCTTAAAAAGCTATCACGGGACGATCTTCAGCAGGTATGTGATGAACTCCGGCAATATATTATTGACGTAGTAAGTGTGCATGGTGGCCATTTTGGGGCAAGTTTGGGTGTAGTTGAACTTACCGTTGCCTTACATTACATTTTTAAAACACCTTACGATCAATTAGTTTGGGATGTTGGTCACCAGGCTTACGGGCATAAAATTCTTACCGGCAGAAGGGATAATTTTTCTACCAATAGAAAATATAAAGGTTTAAGTGGCTTTCCTAAAAGAACTGAAGGTGAATATGATACTTTTGGCGTTGGTCATTCATCTACATCAATTTCAGCGGCTTTAGGTATGGCTATGGCTTCAAATTATAAAGGTGAAAAAGACAGGCAGCATGTCGCTATTATTGGTGACGGCGCCATGACAGCAGGAATGGCTTTTGAAGCGATGAACCATGCTGGTATTGAAAACAGTAATGTGCTCATTATTTTGAATGACAACTGCATGAGTATTGATCCAAATGTTGGTGCACTTAAAGAATATTTAACTGACATAACGACTTCGCAAACTTATAATAAAATTCGTGATGATTTTTGGAAAGCATTAGGCAAACTGCCGGTTGGTAAAAAATTTTCCAGACAAATGGCTTCCAAAGTTGAAGCAAGTCTTAAAGGTATCGTGAGCAGTAGCAGCAACCTTTTTGAAGCACTTAAATTACGGTATTTTGGGCCGATCGATGGTCATAATATTTTGAAACTGGTTGATACTTTAAATGATCTTAGAACTATTCCTGGTCCAAAACTCCTGCACATAAAAACAGTAAAAGGCAAGGGCTATGATCTTGCAGAAAAAGAGCAAACTAAATGGCATGCCCCTGGATTGTTTGATAAAATAACCGGGGAAATTTATAAGAGGACATTTGAAATTCCTCAGCCGCCAAAGTACCAGGATGTTTTCGGACACACGATAATTGAGCTTGCAGAAAAGAATGATAAGATTATGGGTGTTACGCCGGCAATGCCGAGTGGCAGTTCACTTAAATTTATGATGGAAAAAATGCCGCACCGAGCTTTTGATGTTGGCATCTGCGAACAGCATGCTGTTACATTAAGTGCCGGCCTCGCAACACAAGGCATGAGGGTTTTTTGTAACATATACTCATCGTTTATGCAGAGAGCTTATGATCAGGTTGTGCATGATGTAGCCATCCAAAATTTACCAGTTGTGTTTTGCTTGGATAGGGCGGGTCTTGTTGGAGAAGACGGACCTACGCATCATGGCGCTTATGACATTGCCTTCATGCGTTGCATACCAAATATGATTGTTAGCGCACCAATGAATGAAACTGAATTACGTAACCTGATGTACACTGCGCAGTTAGATAGCACTACAAATCCATTTGTGATAAGGTATCCAAGAGGTGAAGGCGTAAAGGCAGAGTGGAGGAATGAGATGAAAGCAATTGAAATAGGCAAGGGACGTAAACTTAAAGATGGTCATAACGTTGCTGTGCTTTCCTTCGGTCATCCGGGCAATTTTGTTGCGGCTGCAATAAGAGATCTTAAAGCGGATGGTCTTGATCCGGCGCATTATGATATGCGTTTTGTAAAACCGCTTGATGAAGAGTTATTACACGAAGTTTTCAGCAACTATTGCAAAATTCTTACAGTGGAAGATGGAACGATTGTAGGTGGTTTTGGTTCAGCCATTGCCGAATTTATGGTGAATCATAATTACAAAGCCGATATTAAAATGATGGGTATACCTGATGTAATTATTGAACATGGCACACCAAAGCAATTATATAAAGAAATTGGAATTGATGCAGAAGCTATAGCAGATATGATCAGGGAACTGGATAAAATTGAGATCAAAAATATTTTGAGTAACGCTTAATTTAGCAGGACAGCATCTTCAGGCTGTCTTTCGCTATTGAATTCCACAATAAAATTATTTCTGCCTTCTCCCATTAATATGGTAAAGTATTTCATCTGGATAAGCTCAAGCATATTTAGAAATAGGAAGATGGCGTGAATCCGGTTTTCGCAATTTTCAAAAATCTTTTCAAAACTTATTGTTCTTTCTTTCTCTACCAGGTCTAGCATATATTTTCGGCTACCTTCCATCGTATAATTATACTGAACAACAGTATGTACCGGCTGGTGAGTTTTATCATGTAATCTTTGTGCTACCTTCTCGAAGGCCTTCATCAATTTAAAGAGCGTTACTGCCTGTATCTCTGTGCCTTCACCGGCATCTTCGCCAACCTGGATCAGTTCTGATAAAACATTTCCTCTTTTGACCATCAACATCCGCAGATCCTCCATATGGCTGAGTTCTGTAGCAGCTTGTTTAAACCTGCGGTATTCAAGTATTTTATCGATCAACTCCGCTCTTGGATCAATTTCGTTGCCCTCCTGATCCAGTTCTTTTCTTGGCAAAAGCATTTTCGCCTTTATACGCATTAACGTACTTATGAAGAGGATGAATTCACTGCTTAATTCAATATTTAGCGATTGACTGCTATGGATATACGCAAGAAAATCTTTAGTGATTTTAGTGATTGGAATATTATAGATATCCAGTTCATCTCTTTCAATAAAAAATAATAAAAGATCGAACGGCCCCTCAAATTGAGGCAACGATATTTGATAATTTGTGGTGTTCAAGGTGAGTTATAAATTAAGACACGGAATTACGACCTCTTTTCAATTCATCACGAATTTCCATTAACAAAGTATCAGTAGATGAAGGCGCAACAACAACCACTTCCTTTGGTTTATTAAAACGCTTGGCAGTTTTAATGATGAGAAAAAGTATGAAGGCCACAATTAAAAAATCAATGGCAGCCTGTATGAACAAGCCGTATTTAATGTGCACGTTATTAATTTTGAGTGTTAAAGTAGCAAACGTAGATCCTATAAATGAGCCAATAATTGGCATTAGTATATTATCTACTAATGCGGTTACAATCTTACCAAAAGCAACGCCGATGACAACAGCAACAGCAAGATCAAGTATATTACCCTTTAGAGCAAATTCTTTAAATTCTTTAATGATACTCATGGCTTTTTTTGTAAAAGTAATATTGTTTATACAACAGTAAGCTAAGGTGATTTTAAGGAAGGATAAGCCATCTTTAAGCTTTTTAAAGTATCACGAACTTTTTCAGCAATTAAAAATTCTTTATACCAGTTTTGATCACTGGGAATAATATGCCAGGGGATGTTATTGCAGTTATTGAAAGCGTCCTGGTACACAGTCATGTATTTATCCCAAAGCTTCGCCTCTATGGCATCTCCGGGGTTGTGTTTCCACATTTTTCC
Source organism: Ginsengibacter sp. (assembly GCA_039929165.1). Taxonomy (GTDB): domain Bacteria; phylum Bacteroidota; class Bacteroidia; order Chitinophagales; family Chitinophagaceae; genus Ginsengibacter. The sequence goes on along the minus strand of JBDSRT010000090.1, from coordinate 9,217 downwards.
AGGGTCACTTAACCGTTCCGCCAAACGTTCCTGTTGTTCTTCAAACGAAATATGTAAATAAAATTTAAGAATGATTGTAGCGTTATGATTAGTCACCAGGTCTTCCCAATCATTAATTGCCTTAACTCTTTTACGAGCCAGTTCATCATCGCACCAACCGTGAACCCGTGTTATTAAAATATCTTCATAATGGCTGCGGTTAAAAATTTTTATCATCCCTTTTTCGGGTGTATGTAGATGAATACGCCACAAAAAATCATGACTTAATTCTTCAGTAGTAGGTGCCTTAAAACTTTTTACCTGCACACCCTGTGGATTTATAGCGCCAAAAACATTGCGGATTACACCATCTTTACCACTTGCATCCATGCCTTGCAATATTATTAATAATGCATGTTTGTTTTCTGCAAATAATAAATTTTGGAGATCTCTAATCTCGTCAAGAATTTCTTTTGTCTTTACCTTCGATTTTTCTTTATCTATAGAATTGTCTGCCCTTGTTGAAAAGTCACGTATTAGTGGTGCTGCCATATACTTTATAAATTAAACCGCCATTATTTCTTTGTCTTTCAACTCAAGATGCCGCTCAACCCTGGCAATAAAAGAATTAGTAACCTCTTGTATATTATTTTCAGCATCCTTAGCTTCATCTTCACTAACCCCTTCTTTTTGTAATTTTTTTACCTGTTCAATAGCATCACGCCTCAGGTTTCTTATTGCAATCTTTGCCTGTTCGCCTTCGCCATTACAGCGTTTAACCAATTCCTTCCTTCTTTCTTCTGTAAGAGGCGGTAAATATATTCTGATAAAATTGCCATCGTTCTGGGGATTGATACCAATGTTAGCGGCTATAATAGCTCTTTCTATTGGTTGCAGCATATTCTTTTCCCAAGGCTGAACAGATAACGTACGGGCATCCATCACAGTGATATTAGCGATTTGAGAAATGGGCGTTGGGGCACCGTAATACTCTGCATTAATGCCGTCCAGCATAACAGGGTTTGCTTTTCCGGCTCTAATCTTTGTTAGTTCTGATTCAAGATGGTCAATTGCCTTTTGCATAGCCTCTCTGGCGCTTTCAATGGTTAGTTCTAAATCGTCGCTCATATAATTAAATGTGTTTAAGATTAATCTGAACTGTAAAATAGGCTACAGTTAATAATGACAAGCGGGCAAAATTAATTAAAAAGAGATAGTTTGAAAAAGTAAGAGCACAAAGTTAGTTATGCTCAATTCTATCGGCAGTTAAAGAGAAAATTTTTGAAGGTGTAATTATTGTCTTCTCATTGATCGAATGTATGGTTGCACTTGCTCGTTTTGGGCGGCTGTAATAGATGATGCCAATAAACAAAACTGCGAGGGAGCTTAAAATCAACATGACCCAAGTTGTGCCAATAGCCTGCAAAAAATAGGCAGTTAAAATAAAAAGTATATTTACTGAAACACATGTCAAGGTGATCATTTTATGGCTTAATCCAATATCAAGTAAAAAATGATGAACATGATTTCTGTCAGCGCTGAACGGTGAACGCCTATTCAAAATTCTTAAACCGAAAACTCTTAAGGTATCAAACAACGGAACAATTAATACAGCAAAACCTAAAGCCGGCGTAGCCTGTAAAGGATACTTGATTAATGGATCGGCAGCAATAGAAATAAACTTTATTACAAAGATTGAATTGAGTAAACCGATAATAAGAGAACCTGTATCTCCCATAAAAATTTTCGCCGGTGAAAAATTATAAATCAAAAAGCCCACAAGACTTCCTGCCAGCGAGAATGCCATTACCGAAAACATTATTTGGTTTATCAATAAAAAATAAATGCCGAAAACTAATGCGGTTAACAATCCCAGGCTTCCTGCAAGGCCATCAACTCCATCAATTAAGTTGAAAGAGTTCGTAATTACTATTATAGTGAACATCGTAAGTGTAATACTTGCCGTATTAGGAATTTTTTCCAGGCCAAAAAGCCCGTGCATGTTGTCGATCTGTATGTTACCAAACTTAATCAGTATACCGGCTGCAATCAACTGGCCAATAAATTTTTTTGTTGCTGAAATGATGAGAATATCATCTTTAATACCCAAAAAAAAGATGACCATAAGAGAAGCTACAAAATATTGCAGGTAATGAGCGCCACCTACCGGCACACCTAAAAGGGTTGCTAATATAAATCCACCAAAAATGCCCAGGCCGCCTAGAGTTGGTATTACACCTTTGTGTACCTTTCTTTCATCAGGTTCATCAAACATTTTCTTCTCCTTAGTAACCTGTATTATTACGGGGATGGCAAAAAAAGTAACCAGGAACGCCAAAGAAAAACTTAAGAATATGTTATCCATGCAATTTCGTTCAATAAGCAGTTCGAAGAAAGTAAAAGGCTACCGGCTAAGTTAACAAGATAACCTTGATTGATAAAATACGAATAGTAATTAAACTTCTATACTATATAGTTAGACAAACGATTTTCTAAACATTTTAGTTTTTAAGCAAAGGAAAGTTTGAAATTAATATTTTACAAATAAGCTGTAGGTTCGCAAATTATAATTAAATGATTTTATATGACGGATTTAAAAGCCATGGCCGGCCAGATAAGAAGAGATATTGTAAGAATGGTTCATAGTGTGCAGAGTGGTCATCCGGGAGGTTCTTTAGGGTGTACTGAATTTTTTACAGCGCTTTATTTTGAGATAATGAACCGCAAACCCGGTTTTGATATGAATGGCATAGGCGAAGACATTTTCTTTTTATCTAACGGACATATTTCACCCGTATTTTACAGCACATTGGCCAGGGCAGGGTATTTTGATATTGAAGAACTAAAGACTTTTAGGCGTTTAAACTCCAGGTTGCAAGGCCATCCGACAACTCATGAACATTTACCAGGCGTTCGGGTAGCATCAGGATCATTAGGTCAGGGCATGAGTGTAGCCATTGGAGCAGCCTTATGTAAGAAACTCAACAATGATCCAAACATTGTATTTTCCCTTCATGGCGATGGTGAATTGGATGAAGGCCAAAACTGGGAAGCTATAATGTTTGCAGCGCATCATAAAGTCGATAATCTTATTTCTACTATTGACTGGAACGGTCAGCAGATTGATGGTCCAACTAAAAAAGTGATGTCTTTGGATAATCTTCATGCAAAATTTGAAGCCTTTAACTGGCATGTAATGGAAATGGAGGGCAACGATGTTGATGCTGTGGTAGCTGGTTTAACTGAAGCCAAAACATTTATTGGCAAGGGTAAGCCAATTGTTATTTTAATGAAAACGGCGATGGGGTTTGGCATTGATTTTATGCTCGGTAATTATGAATGGCATGGCGTTGCCCCCAATGATGCGCAGTTGGAGCTTGCTCTAAAACAGTTGCCTTCAACAACGCCCGATTACTAACTTTGAATTAAATTTTTAACTGAAAAGTTTGCTTACTTGCTTTTTGAGCCGGAAACCAAGCCGCAATTGCCGCAATAGTTAAAGACGTTGCTGCAACTAAAAAAATATCAGGAGCCAACACTTTCACGGGGAAATAATTTATCAGGAAAGAATTGCCTTCAAGTTTTATAAGATGAAATTTTACCTGCAACACGCATATTATTAGTGCAAGGCAAATGCCTGTGACAGCGCCAGTTAACGCCAGTAACAACCCTTCACTCAAGAATATTTTTTTTATAAGACTATTATGTGCGCCGAGTGATTGAAGTACACTAATATCTTTTTTCTTTTCCAGAACAAGCATTGTTAAGGCGCTTATCATATTGAAGGCGGCCAAAATCAGGATCAAAGTAAGTACAGCATAGATAGCCCATTTTTCCAGTTTCATTGAATTGTATAAACTGGAATTTTGCTGGTATTTCGTTTGCACTTTGTAGTTTATCCCCAGTTTAATTTGAAGCAATTTAGTAATGTCATCCGTCTCTCTTGAGTCAATCAGGGAAATCTCCAAGGCACTATATTCATTTCCTGAAAATCCCATCTGTTGTTTTACAAAATCAATGTTAGTCAGTACATATTTATTGTCAAAATCCTGCTGAATAGCAAAACTGCCTGCCGTGTAGGCGTTCCCTTCGCTTAATGATGACAGGATATCCCCACTATTACTAATGTGTTTCTTTGGCAAAAACACCGTGAGCGGCAAAATGCTTTTGTCAGATTGAACACCAATGGCATTTTCGATACCTGAGCCTAATATTAGTAACGGATTATCTAAGTCTCCTGTATTAAATTTTCCATTCAACATATTTAAAGGCACACCGGAAACATTTGCGTAATTACTATCAACACCTTTAAGGAAGACGACAGTTTGCAGCTCGCCATTCTGCAGCATAGCCTTGTCTTCAACAATAAGTGAAGTGCTTTTGATACCGGTAAAATCTTGTATATCGGCAATTTGAGTTTGCGTTAAGTGAACAGTTTTGCCTTTAGGTGCAATAATTCTTACATCAGCATAAAAATTAGAATATAACGATTGTACCAGGTCTTCAAAGCCATTAAAAACACTCAATACCAGCACCTGGCACATGGTAGAAAAAGCGATAACCCCAGCTGTAACCCAGGACATAATATTTATAGCATTAGTGCTTTTTTTTGCTTTGAAATATCGCCAGGCAAAGGTGAAGTACAAATTTATAAATTGTCAGTTGTCATGAGACTTGGGTTACTGGTCATGAAGTTATTCACTTTTAAATATATAAGTGACTTAATGACAACAGACCAAGATTATCCTTCGGCAGGTTTTTCGTTTCTTACCTGCTTTAATAATTCTTCAATTTTAAAGGCATAATCCAAGGTATCATCGATATAAAAGGTAAGTTCAGGCACACTTCTTAATTGATGACGCACACTATTTCCCAGGTCACGCCTGATTTCCTTTGCATGATCCTTAATTTTTGCCAGTGCAGCATCCTGGTCCTTCACCTGGAAAAAGCTTAAGTATATCCGTGCATCGAAAAGATCTGGGGTTATTTTAACGGAAGATATTGACATCATACCGCCCTGAATAGTGTTTAAACCTAATCTTAGGAAAATAGTGTTTAGCTCTTTATTAATCACACCTGCTACCTGCTTTTGCCTTTTGCCCTCTGTCATAACCTCTAATTATATCATAGTAAAAGTAGTTACTTTGCCGCATTATTACCGGTAAGGAAGTTATATAATTGAATGAAGAGCCTTCGCACAATTTTTAGATATGTTTCCCAATATCCCCGGCTGGTTACATCCTATTTTTTGCTCAATATTTTATCAGCTTTTTTTTCGGTTTTATCACTGGGTTTACTGAGCCCCTTTCTTCTCTTGATCTTTAAAAAAGAAGACACCTTTAAGGCGGTTAGTCAATCAACAGACTCTTTCAATACGCTTAATCCTGTTACGTATTTTAAAGGCTGGCTTAGCCAGGTTTTACAAACACCTGATGGCGATATTAAAGCACTTGCTGTTATCTGCATTGTTGTGCTATCATCAATTATCCTTAAAAATTTATTTCTCTATCTATCCTTGTACTTCTTGAATCCCATTCGCAATGGCATCATTAATTCAATGCGGACGAAGATGTATAATAAGATCCTCGCTTTACCGATTGGGTATTTCAACGAACAGCGCAAGGGTGATATTATGAGCCGCCTTACAAATGATCTTGGCGAAGTGGAAAGCTCTACCATAAGTGTATTGGAAACCCTTTTTAAGGAACCGATCACCCTGCTGTTATACTTCGTGTATTTAATAGTATTGAGTCCGCAGCTTACTCTTTTTCTCCTGATTCTTTTGCCTTTGAGCGGTTTAATTATAGGTAGAATAGGCCGATCACTTAAAAAACAAAGCACCAAAGTGCAGGAGATACTGGCTTCAATATTATCTACAATAGATGAAACGCTTGGCGGCATGCGTATTATAAAAGCCTTTAATGCAGAAAGCAAACAACTTGCAAAATTTGGTGCACAAAATGATGAGTTGTTCGTCACAAAAAATGCAGCTAATAGAAAAAGAGATCTTGCTTCACCGGTTTCTGAAGTTTTAGGTGTGACTGCGGTTGTAGCTATTTTATGGTACGGGGGTAAACTGGTTTTAAGGAACACATTTTTAGATCCGGGCGATTTCCTGGCTTATATCGCTATTTTCTCTCAGCTCATACAGCCTCTAAAATCACTATCAACAGCCTCTTATAACATAAAAAAGGGTGCTGCAAGTATTGAAAGGATTGAAAGCCTGATAAATGTGGATGAAACAATCAAGGAAATTACAAAGCCGATAGAACTTAAAGAATTTAAAGAATGTATCGAATTTAAGAATGTAGACTTTGCCTACAATGATCGCTTAATTCTAAGTAAGGTCAATTTAAAGATCAGAAAAGGAACTATGGTTGCATTGGTCGGGTCTTCAGGCTCAGGCAAAAGTACACTTGCTGACCTTGTGCCAAGATTCCACGATGTTACTGCTGGAGAGGTGTTGGTAGATGGCATAAATATTAAAAACTATTCTCTTAAATCATTAAGAAATCACATGGGCATTGTTACACAGGAACCCATTCTTTTTAATGATAGCATTGCCAATAATATAGCGCTTGGCACAAATAATATGAAAAGAGAAACAGTAATTAACGCTGCAAAAATTGCCAATGCACATAATTATATTTCTGCAAAACAAAACGGGTATGATGATAACGTTGGCGATCGGGGTAGTAAACTTAGCGGCGGCGAAAAGCAGAGATTAACTATAGCAAGAGCCGTATTGAAAAATCCACCGATATTGATTCTTGATGAAGCAACTTCTTCCCTGGATACCGAAAGCGAACGCTTCGTTCAGGATGCTATAAACAACTTAATGACTAACCGCACCAGCCTGGTTATAGCGCACCGCTTGAGCACAGTCCGTCACGCCGACGAGATAATCGTTTTACAGAATGCTAATATTGTAGAAAGAGGAAATCATGAGCAACTTATTGCTCAAAATGGCTTCTACAAAAAATTAATTGATCTACAGGAAGTGAAGTGATTATTTTACGTTGCCCATTTTAGCTTCCATAGACAGCGTAGCATGCGGAACAGCACGTAATCTGGCTTTATCAATCAACTTGCCGGTAACACGGCAAATACCATAAGTTTTATTTTCAATTCTCATGGTAGCTTTTTCCAGGTGATCAATAAAAGTAATTTGCCTGCTTGCCATCTGGCTTAACTGCTCTCTTTCCATGCTTAAACTGCCATCTTCCATAGTCATATAGCGGTTATCAGTTTCGTCTCCACCCATTTCATCTTTACGGGTAATCAAACCCTGTAAATAACCTAACTCTTTTTTAGCGGTATCAAGTTTACGTTGAATAAGCTCCCTAAATTCATTTAATTCAACATCACTGTAACGCATTGACGGGCCATTATTGCTGGCCTGCGCAGCAGGATCTAAGACAGACTTTGTAAATTCAGGATTATATGGCTTAGCAGTTTTAGTATTCATCTTTGGCAGAACAAGTGGCTTTGCCGGAGCAATAATCTTTTCTTCTTTCTTCTTTGCAATAGGCTGAGGCGCTGCTTTTACAGGGGCCTGTTTTACAGGCTTTTCCTGAGCACTTGATTTATCAGTAGTTTTTTTAGTCACGGGTAAGGGTTTGGATAAGTTTGCTTTTTTTATAGCCATTGCTTTTGTAGCAATAGCATTATTTGTTGCTACCGGCCTTTGTGCCTTTTTCAGTTGTACGTTTTTTACAACCGGTTTTTGCTTAGTTAGTGTTTTTTTTGCTACAACTTTTTTTGAAACTGTGGTCTTCTTGGCAGCAACGTTAGCTTTTTTTGCAGGACCTGTAGCCATTTTTTTAGCCTGCACTATCTTTTTTGCAGCAACCTTTTTTTGAGGCGCTTTAACTATTGCGTTTTTATTTGCAGTTTTTTTTACAACTTTCTTTACTGTAGTGGCCATACTATTTATCTTTTTTACTTACAAGAACAATTATTTTTTCATCATTAACTTCTATCGTAGTTCCGGCGGGTAAAGCAGGTGTAAATTGTAGGTTTTCGGCTAAAATTTCGGCGCAAATATACTCATTAAAATCAGTTAAAGAAGCCTTTACTAGGTCACTTACAGATACTTTCACAAATATTTTATCCGTAAGTTCCAGGTTTTGCTCTTTTCTGATATTTTGAATTCTATTTACAAATTCACGTGCAAGCCCTTCATTTACAAGTGAAGGATTTAAAGTTATGTCAAGTGCGACGGTTAAAGAACCCTTCGATGTGATTTCAAAACCCTCTATTTTATCAGTGCTTACCTCTATATCTTCTGCAGAAATGTACACGGGCTCTTCCTGTTTTTCTTCGAAAGCAGGGTTTAACAGATAATCAGTTTTTTGAATGGTTTCTATATCTGCATCTGAAAAACCTTGTATCACCTCCGCGGCCAATTTCATCTTTTGCCCTAATTTTTTGCCAAGGGTTTTAAAATTAGCCTTAGCTTTTTTCCTGATGAAATTTTCTTCTGCTGGAATAATATTGATCTCTTTAATATTGGTTTCTGATTTTATAATGTTTTCAACCAGCCGGATATTACTCGCTACTTTTTGATCAATGGCGGGAATCAGTACTTTTTGAAGTGGTTGTCTAACCTTCAGATTTACCTTTTTACGTAGCGGAAGTATCAGGGAAGAAACGTCTTGTGCCAATTGCATTCTCTCTTCCAAAGCAATGTCAATATTTTCTTTGTTTGCAAGGGGATAGTCGCTCAGATGTACAGAATTCACTTTTATTCTGCCTGTAATTGAGTTTAAATTATTGAATAACCAATCAGCAAAAAACGGCGAAACAGGCGCAATTAAGCCAGCTAATTTTTCAAGACAGGTATAAAGCGTTTGATAAGCGCAAATTTTATCATGTTCATATTCACCTTTCCAAAATCTGCGTCTGCAAAGTCTCACGTACCAGTTACTTAACTTTTCGTCAACAAACACTTCCACGGCACGAAAGGCCTGCGTTGGCTCATAATCATCAAGAGCCAGGGTTACAGTTTTTGTCAAAGAATTCAATGAAGAAATTATCCAGCGGTCAATTTCCGGCCGTTCATTAAAAGGTATGTCTTTATCATCATAATTAAACCCATCAACATTGGAGTACAGCGCAAAAAACTGGTAAGTGTTATATAATGTGCCAAAAAATTTACGCTGTACTTCTTTTATACCTTCAATGTCAAATTTTAAATTATCCCAGGGCGCAGCATTAGTGATCATATACCAACGGG
>JBDSRT010000089.1:0-3011 GCA_039929165.1 Ginsengibacter sp. | reverse complement strand
GAATACAACTGTAGCAACAAGTAAAAAGATGAATTTCATATAAGTAAACTAGAGATAATAAATTTACACTATTCAAGCAAGATGAAGAGCAAAGTTATGCGGTATGCTTGCTAACATTTTTATAATAAAATATGGCTACAATACTAATTACCGGTGGCTCCGGAATGATAGGTAAAAGTTTAACAACGCATTTAATTACACAAGGCCAAAAGGTGATTATTCTCACAAGAACATTAAAGAAAAAAGAACCCGTACCAGATGGTGTTTCATTTGCACTCTGGGACATCAATACAGAAACCATTGACCTTGAAGCAGTTTCAAAATGTGATGCCATAGTTCATTTGGCAGGCGCTAATGTCATGGGAAAAAGATGGACCGATTCATACAAAAAAGAAATTGTAGAAAGCCGCACTGAAAGTTCTGCTTTACTGGTTAAAGCATTGGAAAAAATTGAGACTATAAAAACGGTAGTTTCAGCATCTGCCATAGGCTGGTATGGCGCAGATAAAAAGCCTTTACCATTAAAATGGCATGGATTTGTAGAAACCGATCCGCCTTCGGCAGACTTCTTAGGACAAACCTGCCAGCTTTGGGAAGACAGCATTAAACCTGTGACAAGCCAGGGAAAAAGACTTGCGTTATTAAGGTTTGGTATTGTGTTAGGTAAAGATGGCGGCGCTTTAAGAGAGTTTTTAAAGCCTATCACATTTGGCATTGCAGGGGTGCCGGGTAGCGGCAGACAAAAAATGAGTTGGATACATATTGATGATCTTTGCCGGCTGATAATCTATGCTTTAAACAATGAACACATCAGCGGCGTTTACAATGCTGTTGCGCCAGAAGTAAATTCTAATAAAGATGTTGTTTGTAAGCTGGCCAATCTTGTGAGGCCATCATTTCATATTCCTATATCAATTCCAAAATTTGCACTGAAGGCTGCTTTAGGTGAGAAAAGTATAGAAGTGCTTAAAAGTGCAACAGTTAATTCTGATAAAATCAGGAATGAAGGCTTTACATTTTTATATCCATCCTTAGATGCAGCGCTGAAAGAGCTTACAGCAAAACAATAGCATTCTATTAAAGGTCTGCCTTGCTGTATTTTCTAAACGAAATGGCAGCGTAAAATAGCAAATACAGAATTGCTACAGCAAGCAATATCCATCTTGAAGTAGAAGTGCCAAGATCAATAATATTTCTAAAAAGCGGAAATGGAATAAGACTGTCAACCGAGTTCAATGGAAGAAAATTTCCCGGGCCGGTTCTAACATCTATGCGGCCTGTGGCAAAGTTTATAAACGCACCCAACATATTTTCTATAATAAAACTATATAGAAAAAATATGCCGATAGCCAACCCTGACCGTTTGATAAAAAGACTGATAAGAAGCGCCAGCATTGAATAAGATATGGCCTGTATAAAGAAAAATCCGACATATTCAATTTTCTCAAAAGTGAATGATGAAGCCGAGATAAAGCCAAAAATTATTGATGTAATAAAAACAATCAAGGTTGAAATTGCTGCCAATAAAACCAGCAAGGTCATTTTTACTTTAATAAAATCGGTGCGGCTCCAGCCATCAATAATATTCTGCCTGGAAGTTTTATAAGTAAATTCATTAGTAATTGAAGTGATGATCATCAAACCCGGAATAACCAAAAGGAAAGATGAAAAATAACTTACCGTATGCCATACATTAGGAAAGCTGAAAGGCGTGCCTACAATGGCATTCACAGGCGGCGCAGTATTAACTGTTAATTGTTTTACATAATAAACAAAATAGTTAATACCAAAAATGCTTATGATGAAAAGGGCTGACAGTACCCAAAAGGTTCTATAGCCTTTAAGTTTTAGCCACTCTATTTTTAGAAGTTCCTTCAAAGTATTAATTGGTTAATTCAAAAAATTTGGCTTCAAGGCTTTTCCGCTTAACAGCAAGATGATTTAGCACAACGCCGTTTTCAAAACAAAAACTATTGAGTTCTTGTAAATCTGCTTTACCAGATGAATAATATAAGTGCACATAATTTTCAAACCGCTGCAGACTGTTATAGCCATTTAGTTTACCTAATACATCTTTTAGCGACGCAATATTTGTTGCCCCAAGTTCAACAATATCTTCGGTAGCGAGTATTTCATTTACATGGCCTGTGGCCAGAAGCTTTCCAAATTTCAAAATAGCCACATGTGTACATACCTTTTCAACTTCGTCTAAAAGATGGCTGGCCATTATGATGGTTTTACCTTCTGCATGTAATGTCTTAATAAGCCCACGGATCTCAGCAATACCTTCAGGATCCAGGCCATTGGTTGGCTCATCAAAAACCATGACTTCAGGATTTCCTAAAAGACAGGAAGCTATTGCCAGCCTTTGTTTCATGCCAAGGGAATATGTACTAAACTTTGATGTTTTTCTTTGATAGAGATTTACAATTTTAAGCACACGGTCAATATCGTTTAAGCCGCGTTGCTTAATACCTGCAGCTATTTTTAAATTGGCCTCGCCAGATAAATAATGATAAAAGTTGGGCGTTTCTAATAAAGTGCCGATGCGTTTGCGATGACTTTCATTAGCCGGCTCCTCAAATAATTTATAGCTACCTGAGGTCATTTTTAATACATCCATTATGCCACCAAGCAAAGTTGTTTTGCCACTGCCATTCGGCCCGAGAATACCAAATACAGAACCTGTAGGCACATCAAAACTTACGTTCTGTAAAGCTTTTACCGAACCATAATTTTTTGATATGTCATTTACTGAAAGAATGTTACTCATATTTATTTGGTCATTGAGTCATTGGTCAATGGGTCATTCGGCATTGAATAAAAAAGATAAAATATTTAGGCGCATCTGTAGTTATTGACTAATGACCTATTGACTAATGACTTTAATTCCTTACTGGCTTTCCGCCTTTTATTACACTTTGAATTCTTTCCAATGTTTTCTTCTCGCCACATAAACTTAAAAAAGCTTCCCGTTCAAGATCTAAAAGATATTGTTCGCTTACAAGTGT
>JBDSRT010000088.1:0-7918 GCA_039929165.1 Ginsengibacter sp. | reverse complement strand
ATATAATTTCTCATACATATTGTTGCCCACTCTAATACTGGTACGTTCCATAAGGCTCACAACTGCCGCTAATACTTTATTTAAAGGCAAGTCTTGTAATGACAAATCTTTATTTAATTGTTTCCTTATGCCAGGCAATACCTTACCAAAATCAAGAAGCCTGTAAAATTTTGTATGGCTTCTTACTTTATTCCATTCAGGGTGATAACGATATTGCTTCCTGTTTTTTACATCAAAACCAGTTGCCTGTAAATGGCAGTTGTCTTTTGGGCATATCCAAACATTCGTCCAGGCCGGTGGAATTACAAGATGTTTTATCCTGAGCAAATCTTCATCGTCAGAAATCTGTTTATCCTCAAAAAAATATTGAAATTTTTCGCCGGCCTTTCTTCTTGTGATGCCTGGCAACGTATCAGACACGTAAACAAGATTTACTGCTTTTGCACTTTTTTCAGCATCATGAATAATACGTTCCGTTTGCTTCTTCGATAATTTTAAAGGTTCTGCCGCAACTGTTGCCATTAGTAAGTTTTAACCATTAACTATTTCGCCACCATTGGGATGAAGCACCTGTCCTGTAATATAGCTGGAATCGCTACAGGCTAAAAATAAATAACTAGGTGCAACTTCCACTGGTTCTCCGGCTCTTTTCATTGGTACATCACTGCCATGTTTAGCAACTTTTTTAGAATCAAATGAAGAGGCAATCAATGGTGTCCATATCGGGCCCGGCGCAACAGCATTTACTCTAATTCCTTTTTCAACAAGATTGGAAGAAAGGCTTCTTGTAAAGCTTACAATAGCGCCTTTTGTAGCAGCATAATCCATTAACTCGCCGCTACCTCTATAAGCAGTAACCGAGGTAGTGTTTATTATGGCGCTTCCTTTAGCCATGTGTTTTAATGCAGCTTTGGTTATCCAAAACATCGAAAAGATATTGGTCTGAAAAGTTTTAAGTAATTGGGCGGTTGTAATGTCCTCCAGGCTTTTGCTTTCATAATGTATAGCCGCATTATTTATCAGAACATCAATCTTTCCAAATTGTTTAACGGTTTTCGCCACGGCCGATGTGCAGAATTTTTCTTTGGTTAGGTCGCCAGGGATAAGCAAACAATGTCTGCCATACTGTACAATGGCTTGTTGCGTGTCTTTAGCGTCTGAATGTTCATCATAATAAACTATTGCAACGTCCGCACCTTCCTTTGCAAATAAAATTGCTACTGCTCTACCAATACCGCTGTCTCCCCCAGTTATAAGTGCGACCCTATTATAAAGTTTGCCACTGCCTTTCACTTTTAAGTTATCGGCTACCGGTTGCGGCTGCATTTTAAGTTCACTTCCTGGCCTTTGTTGACGCTGGGGCTTTCTTATTAATTTTTTCGGACTACTTTTTTGCATAGACTGTGCTTAAGAAATTTTGTATTGAAATTTTTATGCCTAATTGTTTTTGGCTCGTTACGCTTTTACGGAATTGTTTTTAAGGTTGATTTAATAATTATGAGGAATTATGTCTACAAGTGAAGATTGAATTTGGTTTTTATAGATGTTGAAAAATTTATCTTTAAAGATGAATTACCTGGCGCATGCTTATTTTTCTTTTAATCACCCCGGGATATTGATAGGCAATATGATCAGTGATTATGTAAAGGGTAAAAAAAAGTTTGAATATCCTGAGCGGATTTTACAAGGCATTATGCTTCATCGCCGGATTGATACTTTCACGGATGAGCATGAAGCCACAAAAGCAGCTAAGGTTTTCTTTAAACCTGCTTATCGTTTATATTCAGGTGCTATGATTGATGTAGTATATGATCATTTCTTAGCTAACGATACCACTATTTTCAAAAACGAAGATGAGTTGATCGATTTTGGAATTAGAACTTGTTCTATCCTCAATAAAAACTTTGACATACTGCCCGAACGGTTTAAAAAAATGCTGCCATACATGACGGCTCAAAAATGGCTATTTAATTATAGATTTAGATGGGGCATACAACAAAGTTTTAGAGGCGTGGCTTATAGAGCAAAATTCATCAACGAATCTGAAATTGCCTTTGCATTATTTAATAACAACTACTATGCTTTAAAGGAATGCTATAATCACTTTATCAACGACGTTAATACTTTCACAAGAAATGAACGAAGCAACCTTTTAGCCTAAACAAATGGTCTACAATACAAAACCTATGAGGAACTTACTAACGGTTATTTCAGCTTTTATATCACTTCAGTGTTCAGCGCAATTTGCGACATCAACTTTGCCGCCGCTCGATAAATCTCCTATGGATATCAGCTATTATCCTGTTAATTATCCCATCTTGAAAATACAAGGCAAGATAACTGACCCCCTAGGTGTACGTCTTATTTACAGCCGGCCACAGCTTAATGGCCGTAGGGCTTTTGGTGAATTAAGAGAACTTGGAAAACTATGGCGGCTTGGTGCAAATGAAGCAACAGAAATAGAGTTTTACAGGAACATTAAGCTTGCCGGCAAAGTTGTAAAAAAAGGTCGTTACACATTATATGCAATTCCTAATGCCGGTCAGTGGACTATTATTTTAAATAGAGATATTGATACCTGGGGCGATTTTAAATATGACGAAAGCAAAGACGTGTTACGGACAAATGTTTTTGTGGCAAAGAATGAAATTACGGAAGTGCTTACAATGATTTTTGAAAAAAGCACATCAGGTGCAAATCTGCTTATCTACTGGGACGATGAAAAAGTTACACTCCCGATAGTTTTTTAAGTTTTATTTTGCGTCTTCCAAAGCGTTTCGCTTCGCAAAATTTTTCAAATGAAATTAGGTACAAAGCTCATTCATGCCGGCATTGAACCGGATCCTTCTACCGGCGCTATTATGACGCCCATCTTTCAGACTTCTACTTATGTTCAGGCTGCCCCCGGCGATCATAAAGGCTATGAATATGCAAGAACGCAAAACCCAACAAGGCATGTTTTACAAAATGCTTTGGCTGCTATAGAAAACGGTAACCATGGCTTGTGCTTTAGCAGCGGCATGGCAGCAACAGATGCTGTTATAAAAATATTTAATCCGGGTGATGAAGTAATTGCCTGTAATGATATGTATGGCGGCACCTATCGCCTGTTTACAAAAGTGTTCCAGAAGTATGGCTTAAAATTTCAGTTTATAAACATGCAGGATGCCGGCAATATTAGGAAGTACGTCAATGAAAAAACAAGGTTGGTATGGACAGAAACGCCGACCAACCCATTGATGAACATCACAGATATTTCTGCTGTGGCAAGTATTTGTAAAGAACATAACATACTGCTTTGCGTTGATAATACTTTTGCCTCACCTTATCTACAGAACCCTTTAGATCATGGTGCGGACATCGTGTTACACTCTGCAACAAAATATTTAGGCGGCCATAGTGATGTAGTGCATGGTTGTTTAATTTTAAATGACTCCGAACTTAAAAATCAACTTGAATTTTTACAAAATAGTTGCGGTGCAGTGCCCGGTCCACAGGATTGTTTTTTGGTTCTGCGAGGTTTAAAAACGCTGCATCTGCGTATGCAAAGACATTGTGAAAACGGCGAACGGATTGCAAACTTTCTACGTAATCATCACAAAGTAGAAAAAGTGTTTTGGTGCGGCTTTACTGATCATCCTGGTTATGCAATTGCCAGCAAACAAATGCGTGGCTTTGGCGGCATGATGAGCTTCACTTTAAAAGATGATAGTCTTGAAGCGGCAAACAAAGTACTGAGCTCAACAAAATTATTTGCATTAGCTGAGAGCCTGGGCGGTGTGGAAAGCCTTATTGGCCACCCTGCATCGATGACGCATGCCAGCATACCGAGAGAAGAACGTCTGAAAAATGGATTGTCAGATTCTTTGATAAGATTAAGTGTGGGCGTAGAGGATGCGGAAGACCTCCTTGAAGATCTTTACAATGCGCTGGCTGCCTGAGACAACTCTTAACTTTTACGGTTGAAGTCGCTAAAAAATTTCCTGGATAGAAAGGTTGAGGAATTTAATCAGCCATCTTTTATAGCAAGAGATCCGGTATGTATTCCGCGTAGTTTTACGAAACAACAGGACATAGAAATAGCCGGCTTCTTTGCGGCCATATTTGCCTGGGGTAATCGCACAACTATTATCAACAAGAGCAAAGAGCTCATGCAACTAATGCATAACGCACCTCATGATTTTTGTCTGCATCATACGGATGATGATTTAAAAACATTACTGGGTTTTAAACACCGAACATTTAATACAACAGATCTTTTATACTTTATTGAATTTTTTAAAACTCATTACCATAAACATGATACGCTTGAAAAAGCTTTCTTTAATCCTGCTTCAAGCAGTATCAAAAACAAATTATGTCCCACATATAGTATAGAAAATGCCTTAGTGTCATTCCATAAATATTTTTTTTCTTTGCCTGACGTTCCTGTAAGAACTAAAAAACATATTTCTTCGCCGCATAGAAATTCGAGTTGTAAACGACTGAATATGTTTTTACGCTGGATGGTGCGTCAGGATAATTACGGTGTTGATTTTGGCCTTTGGAAATCAGTATCACCGGCGGATCTTATAATACCTATTGACTTGCATGTAGCAAGAGTTGCAAAAAGATTTGGATTGCTCCGAAGGCCACAAGTTGACTGGCAGGCAGCAAAAGAGCTTACAGAAAAATTAAAAGCCTTTGACCCTAAAGATCCTGTGAAATACGATTTTGCTTTGTTTAGTCTCGGCATTGATGAAAATTTTTAAACTATTTAATTATGACCTTAAGCCAACAAATTGCACAACATCTTTTTGACGTTCATGAAGGTGATAACTGGACTGATGTTAACTTAAAGAACACAATCGCAAACGTTACCTGGCAACAGGCTGAAAAGATAACTGCCGCTTCCCGGAATTCTATAGCTGCGTTGTTACATCATATCGGGTTTTATACGAATGTTATTCAGCAACGCCTGGAAGGAACCGATCCACCAATTAATGACAAAAATGGCTTTGATCATCTTGCCATAAACAATGACGAAGACTGGCAGGATTTAAAAGAAGAATGCTTTAGAGCATCAAATGATCTCGTGGCTTATCTTCAAAATTATCCGGACGATAAATTATTTATGCCCGTTATGGAAAACAAATCAACGGCTTATAAGTCTTTACATGGCTTAATTGAGCATACACATTACCATCTTGGTCAAATTGTTTTGATCAGGCATCTTGTACAACAATAATTGCTTGTTGAGAATGAGTAAAGAGCTTTTAGACATAGTAGCTAATGCAGAAACAGATAAGGCTATTATATCAAAATTGGAGATTATAGTTACACAGCTTCTGGAGACAGATCCTGAAAAATTAATTCATGGGCTTTACCGTATAGATGTTGATGAAAAGAAATTTACAGCTGCGTTGCAAAACCAAACTAAGGTTGCGGTAAAGGATATAGCTCAATTGATCTATGAAAGAGCGATGGAGAAGTTGGAAAGCAAGAAGAGATTTTCCGGCTCTAGGAATTTATCTTCAGAAGAAAAATGGTGAAACTGAATTACTATAAACTGTCTAGATGAACATTGTTGAGGTAAACAATAAAAGCTCTTCCAAAACATTTATTTCACTCCCGGCATTTATTTATACCAATGACCCTAATTATATTTTTCCACTTAGAAAAGACATTGAAGCCATCTTTGATTCAACGAAAAATAATTTTTACAACCATGGTATAATCAAGCGCTGGCTTGCATTTAAAGAGAATAAGGTTGTTGGCAGAATTGCTGCTTTTATCAATTTTGAAAAGAATCAAAACAAAGAGTTTATTGTTGGTGGAGTTGGCTTTTTTGAAAGCATTGATGATGAAAAAATTGCCTTTGCTTTGTTCAATACGGCAAAAAAGTGGCTACAGGAGAATGGTGCAAAAGCAATGGATGGTCCTATAAATTTTGGCGAGAATGATAAATACTGGGGCTTGTTGGTTGAAGGTTTTATGCCGCCAAGCATGGGCATGAATTATAATCCGCCCTATTACAGAAAGTTTTTTGAAAGCTATGGCTTTACATCTTTGTACGACCAGTTCACCAATGTTATTCATGTGTCAAAACCTTTCCCGGAGCGATTCACAAAGATTGCTGACTGGGTAGCCGGCAAGCCCGGTTACAGGTTTGAACATTTCAGGAACAGCGAGTTTGAAAAGTTTGCAGAAGACTTCAGAGAAATCTATAATGATGCCTGGAGCGAGTTTGAAAACTTCACGCCGATCCTACCGGAAACTATACGGCAATCGTTTAAAGAAATGAAACCTATAGTTGATGAAAAGATCATTTGGTTTTGCTATTTCAATGATGAGCCTGTTGCATTTGTTTTGGCCTTGCCGGATGTAAACGTTTTGCTCAAGCCAATGAAAGGTAAGATGCACCTGGCTAATAAATTGAGATTTCTGTTACTTAAAAAAACGACTGTTATTGACAGGATTCGTTTTATTGTTATGGGTTGTAAAAAGAAGTTTCAGAACAAAGGCATCGAGAGCGGCATTATAAGAAAACTCCAACTTGAAGTATTACCAAGAAATACTATTAAACAGGCCGAATTGGCGTGGGTCGGCGATTTCAATCAAAAAATGTTGGCCCTGCATGAAGCCACGGGAGCACAAAGAGAAAAGGTGCATCGTACTTATAGACATACTTTTTAAATACTTGTTTTTTGTTCCTTAAAATTCGTCCCGAATATTAGATCCCAAAAAGGTGAGCTTACACCAAACCCTTTATGATCAGATTTATAATGGTGAAGATGATGATGACGCCATAAAAACTTAAACATTGATGGCGGCTTCCAGGCATGTATGGCAAAATGTATGCTGCCATAGAGCAGGTATCCTAAAATAAATCCAGGAAAGAAGGCAAAGGCAAACTGCTTCAGCAAAAAATAGAAAATAAAAAATAGTGTTGAAGAAATGATCAGGCTAGGCAACGGCGGCATAAACAGGCGCTCTTTATCTCTTGGATATTCATGATGGTTGCCATGTAAAATGTAAATGATATGTTGCATCTTTTCACTTTGGGCCGACCAATGAAAAACGTAACGATGCATAATATATTCAAAAAAAGTCCAGAAAAATATGCCTGAAAAAAAAACTGCTGCACCTTGCAAAGCAGAATAACCCAACTGGAAAAAGTGCCATAAAAAATAAATAATGATTGGCAGGTAAAGCCCCCATATCACCAATGGATGCGTTTTGGTTAAATATTCCATCAACCCATTATTAAAGAGCTGCGCCTGTCCTTTATTTTTTATTTTATCGAATTCCATTTTAGCCTTAATAAAATGAATAAACTTTTCCAGCTACCCTGCGCTACAAAATTAAAACTGAAATTCTAATTCTACTCATGCTCTTACATGGTGTTATATTGCAGCAGAAAAAAAATTTATGCAACTAGTTTCTTACTATAAAGATGAGCAGGATCAACTGGCCATATTAGTTGATGGCTTATTATATGATACCGATCTTATGCACCCTGGTCTTCCGGTAAGCATGGGTATGTTTTTAAATTATTGGGAAGATGTTTATCCCGTCGCAATCGAAGTAGATAAAATAATTAGGGAAGGTAAAGTGTCTGCAAAGCAAGGTGTTAGTATTGATGAGGTAGCTGTACTTTGCCCTGTTCCTCACCCGGTAAGTCTGCGTGATGCTTATGCCTTTCGTCAACATGCGGAAATGGCCAGGCGTAACCGTAACGCAGCCATGATCGCTGAGTTTGACCAGTTTCCCGTGTTTTATTTTTCCAATCACACAAGTTTACAAGGCCCGGGAGACATCAATTGTATGCCTGATCATTTGCAAAAACTTGACTTTGAGCTTGAAGTTGCTATTGTGATTTGTAAGCCTTGTAAAAATATAAAGGCCGAAGAAGCGGATGAATACATTGGTGGCTTTA
>JBDSRT010000087.1:0-3162 GCA_039929165.1 Ginsengibacter sp. | reverse complement strand
TGACAAGCAATATCGCTTTATAAGCAGCTATACTGCCCGTTATTCCCAGCAAAATTTTTTTACCTGACAACATAAAAAATAGCGACCGAAAGATCGCTAAAATTATACACTCTTTATTTAATGAAGTTGTAAATATGTCAAACTAACTATTAGCTAAACAAATCATCTTCATTTTTACGATAATAAACTTTTTCCTCCATGAATTCTGTTGTTGCCAGTAATGCAGGATTTGGCATACGCTCATAAGCCTTAGAAATTTCTATTTGCTCTTTATTCTCATGAATTTCTTCAAGACTATCTGTATGACTTGCAAATTCTTCAAGTTTATTATGCAACTCTTCTTTTAGCGAAATGTTAATTTGATTCGCACGTTTTGCAATAACTGCGATTGACTCGTAAAGGTTACCTGTTTTTGCCTTTACATCTATTAAGTTTTTGGTTTCAACAACGTTACTGGTATTAGCGTTCTGTTGACGACGAAGCTTGCTCATTTTGTATTGCTTTAATATTATTTAAACTTAGTTTTTGATAAGATTCTGCATCCTTCAACAATTTACTTTCAGGGTAACGGTCAACAAAATCATTGTATTCTTCTACAACTTTTTCATAACGTTCCAGCTGCTTTTCACTTACGCTCAGTCTAGCAAATTGGTAATATGATCTTACCATCATTAATTTATATTCATCGCCTTTCAGCGACTCCGGGTAATTATTCAAAAGATCATTAAAGGCAATACCTGCAGCTCGATACTGTTGCAATTTAAAATATAAATCTGCATTCCTAAACTCTTTTGCTTCCAATTTAGTCCGGCTTCTATCAATTACTTCAGTTGCATCTTTTATTCTTGCCGAGCCGGGATGAGTATTAATGAACGTTTGCATCATGCCAATTGCCTTTGCCGTATTTACCTGCTCCAACTCCAACTTTGGCGACTGCATATAAAAGGTATAGGCGTGTTGATAATCAATTTCTTCAGCCTTGGCACTATTTGGAAAAACTTCGAGAAACCCTTTGAAAAGATTTTCAGCATCTGAGTAATTCTTCTGATAATAAGCACAGTAGGCATACTTATAATACAACTCCTCAAATTTATCGGTCCCTTTGTAAACAGGAAATAATTCAATGTAAAGCTGTTCAGCATTTCTGTATTTCTTCTTGGTGAAATACTCGTCAGCTTTTTTTAATTTATATTCATAATCTTTACTTTTCATAACCTTACCAAACTCGCTGGAGCAGGATGCAGTTAATAAAAAAAGAGAAATGAAAGAAATGTTTAATCGCATTGGGGCGCAAAATTAAGTGATTCGTTACAAAAATCACTTTTCTTTAATATAAGTTAAGGAGTTATAGGTTAATATTTTGACAACATTCTAAAAAAAAGAACCTCTCATTTCGAGAGGTTCTTGAACTTAAAAACATTAAATATTTAGTTAGTTTTAATATCTACAGTATTTGCATCACCGCCACCAAGTTCACAATTTGTTGTGATTCTATCACTGCTAATACCTTCTTTTTCAGTCAGGTACATTTTAACGGCATCGCTTCTTCTATTACACAAGGCCTGAGAAGCCTTTGAAGCAGCAGGATAGCCAGTAACTGTAATAGTACAATTAGGGCTAGCTTTAAGCCTTGCAGCTACCGTTGCCAATAATACTTTAGAATCCCGGTTTAAAGACGAGCCGGAACCTCTGAAAGAAATACTTGGAAGATCGCCAATGTTACAGGCAGAACCCATACCGAAACGTGTACTATCTGAACAACAAGGTGGTTCTGGACATTTGCCTACACCATCAGCATCAACCGGTTGACATTCAGTTGGTGTTATAAGTTGTTTGTCTTTACAATCAGGAACGCCATCACCATCGGTATCTCTGCTAACACCATGCGAATCAACAGGGCAACCCGCAGGCGTATTTGGTTCCCTATCAAGTTGATCTGTAACACCGTCGCCATCTGTATCATCAAGAATAGGTTTTGGCAGTTTCATGTGACGTGGTGCGTTAAGTTCGCTATAGGCATAATCAAGTGGATTTAACCAATATAAAGGTTCTACAGATTTACCGCCAAGATTGAAATTTAAGCCTACAGAAAGATAATTATAAGCATCGTAATCTGACGTTAATGATGCATCACCACGAGCTTGTTCCTGCCACTCCTGGCCATCAAGTAAATCATCTTTTACAATAGTAAATCTATCCTCAATAGCAAGATTAACACGTTTTCCTAGCTTGAAGGCTAGTCCGCCTAACACAGATCCACTTGGCTTAAGTGTATTATCACCAACCTTTGGCCTCCTGTTTCCAAAACTTTGCGCCTCAGTTTCATAAGAATCATCCATGCCTGCCTTTAGTTGATCTCTTATGTCTTTACGATTTTTGTAAGTTGGCTCTATTGCAGCAACTCTATTGAATAGCTCTGTATAAGGAGTAGACCCGTTTAATGCATTAACTTTTGTATGGTACAGCGTTGCACCTATGCCAGCACCGGCATAAATTAATAAACCGTTTTTTTGTTTATGAAAACGAATATTATTTAAAGTGAAAATTCCCTGGATTGACAAATCTTGAACTTTAGCTCTGTAGTTATAAAAAACCCTGTCATAATTTGTAGAACCAGTTGAACTTACAATTGTACCGGTAGAATTTCTAACAGGTGCGCTATACTGATCCCAAGCGGAATTTTTTGCAAAATTCGATGCCCGTTTGTAACTTGACCCTTTCCCGATACCATATAAATATTGAGCCCGAAGTGAAAATAAATAACCTAAGGCCTTCCGTACATGGACAGCTCCTCCAAAAGTTGGAAATTTAGCACTAACATCACTGCTAATAGTAAAAGCACCTCCTGAAATTCCTACCTCAACCTGGTTTCTTGGTTTTGCAGGAAAGCTATAAGTATTGTTCCAGAACTCATTCTGCTGAGGCATGCTCTTTTTTGATATAACGGACGAATCGTATATATCATAGGTTCCTGTATCCTGTGCAAATGCGCCAACTGAAAAGGCACATAACATTGCCAGAAATAAAAATTTGTTCTTTGAAATAGCCATAATTAAAGGATTATTAATTTCTAATGGGATGATTGTAATTCAGCAAAAGTATTAAACGAGCCTTACATATCAAATTTTTTTTAGCGTTTCTTTATAATATGAAATGCTGCTT
>JBDSRT010000086.1:0-4284 GCA_039929165.1 Ginsengibacter sp. | reverse complement strand
GCATAGCCTAAATCGGTATAAGTTGTTGATTGAGCCTGTACAAAGTGTGTACTAGCCGATAAAACAAACACAGAAATTGATAAAAATAGCAGGCGTAGAAGAGTTTTCATGTTAGGTGTTTAAAAGTTGAAGTATGTTATCGTGGTTCAGAAATCCTGTTTAAAATGAAACTGATGACAAGCAAGAATAATCTTACGTCGTAATCAACATCTGTTTTACGGTTTCAAGGGATAAAAGACGAAAAATTCCAGGAGATTGGATAAGGGTTAGCTTAATAGGAAGCGCAAGATGTTACAAATAATTAACAAATAAAAAAATTTTAGTAGATTTTTTTCCTCATCTTAAAAATTATGCCAAAGGTATATTGCGGTGATTGAAATAAGTAAATAAAGAGGCTGACTCATAAGTGGAATGAAGGCTCTGAGATTGCATAAACGAAAACTGATTCCATCAGGTATCCAAATAAAAAAGGCTGTCTCACCTTTTGAGACAGCCTTTATAAAGTGGTGCAACGGAGATTTATTTTGATCTGAAAGTCGCGGTTGGCAAATCAAAATTGAAAGAGATATCCTTGTCACTGCCGGAATTTCTCACGCTAGTTTCTACTTTAGTTTCGGTCTTTTCATGATGATGATTAATACCTATTGCTGCGAGGGTTGGTAGAGCCAACGTTAAGCAAACTACCTGGATCGCATAAAATGTACGTTTTAGGTTATGAAAAAATGTACTGATTGAAGTTGACTGGTTCATGTTTTTAAATTTTTTATTTGTTTACTTTTTTATTACTTGACATAACAAAGATAATAGTAAAGCAATGTATTATGCAATACATAGTACATAGAATTGCATAATACCTATCCAAATGGAAAATTTCAATGATGAACGGTTGGAATAAAGTTATAAGGATAGAAAAAAGTGCAGCTCAGGACTTAAAATAAAAAAGGCTGCTCATAAGGCAGCCGATTTAAACTCTCGATTTTATAATTATCAATAAAAACACACGAACAGATTAATAACGGCAGGTATAATTATTTAGTATATAAACTTCAATAAAAATATCCTGCTAAAGTTTTGCCCGCTCATACTGGCCAGGCCATTTCACATCCTGCCCTAATAATCTTGCAGCGTGCAAGGGAAAATAAGGATCACGCAAAAACTGCCTTGCCATAATAATAAGGTCTGCTTTGTTTTGCTTTAAAATATTTTCGGCCTCTTCAGCCGTGGTTATAATGCCCACTGCGCCGGTAAGTATTCCGGTATTTTCTTTTATCAATTCGGCAAACTTTACCTGGTACATTGGGCCTACGGGTATTTTTTGTTCATGACTGTTCCCGCCGGAAGAACAGTCAATTAAATCTACGCCATAAGTTTTCAAGAGCCTTGCCAGGGCAATTGAATCATTTTCATTCCAGCCATCCTCAACCCAATCAGTAGAACTAATGCGGACAAACAAAGGCGATTCTTCACCAATGGCTTGTCTTGTTGTTTTTACAATTTCAATTAATACTCTTATGCGGTTTTCAAAAGAACCACCATATTCGTCTGTACGGCTGTTTGATACTGGTGAAAGAAATTCATTGATCAGATAACCATGTGCAGCATGGATTTCTATTACTTTGAAACCAGCCTGTACGGCTCTTTTCGCCGCGGCCTCAAAATCCGCAATCAATTTTGAAATATCATCAGGAGTCATCGCCTGAGGTGTTGGCTCCCCTGCTTTGTAAGCAATGGGGCTTGGCGCTAACGTTTGCCAGGCGCCTTTTTCATTTGTCAATGCCGCTCCACCGGTCCAGGGCTTATCGTGACTGGCCTTTCGCCCGGCATGCGCAAGCTGAATACCCGGTACAGCGCCATTAGCTTCGATAAAGGTGGTAATGCGTTTTAAAAATTCTATATGGTCATCTTTCCAAAGACCAAGATCATTTGGAGTTATGCGACCTTCCGGAGAGACTGCTGTGGCCTCAGCTAAAACTAATCCGGCGCCGCCAACTGCCCTGCTGCCCAGGTGCACAAGATGCCAGTCATTAGCAAATCCATCGGTGCTGCTGTATTCGCACATGGGCGAAACAACTATTCTGTTTTTAAGAGTGACTTGCCTTATAGTCAGCGGTTCAAAGAGTAATGCCATAACTTTTTATTAAAGTTAAGGCTGCACGAAATATAGTTTTTTGACGCGGATTATTATCTCAACAAATATTCTGCTGTAGTGTATATATATGTCACAACAATTTTGTTAAGCAAGTCATTTACATTTGTCAAAATAATTAATAAAAATATGTCAGCAATTAAGTCATACGCAGCCCAGGCGGCAACAACTCCTCTAGCGCCACACACTATTGATCGCAGAGATCCAAAACCGGATGATGTGCAAATAGATATTCTATACTGTGGCGTTTGTCACAGTGATCTTCATACTGTTCGTGATGAGTGGGGTGGCACCATATATCCGTGTGTGCCCGGCCATGAAATTGTGGGAAAAGTAATAGCAGTTGGCGATAAGGTTACTAAATATAAAGTAGGGGATACAGTAGGTGTTGGCTGTCTTGTGGATAGTTGCAACGAGTGTTCTAATTGTAAAGAAGGCCTTGAACAGTATTGTGTTAATGGTTTTGTGGGCACCTATAATGGCCAACAAAGAGATGGAAGTGGTTATACATTTGGGGGTTACAGCAAGCAGATTGTTGTTAAAGAAGATTTTGTATTACGCATTGCAGATAATTTGCCATTAGAAGGTGTTGCACCACTGCTTTGTGCCGGCATTACC
Source organism: Ginsengibacter sp. (assembly GCA_039929165.1). GTDB lineage: Bacteria > Bacteroidota > Bacteroidia > Chitinophagales > Chitinophagaceae > Ginsengibacter. Next base: position 1,520 of record JBDSRT010000086.1, on the reverse strand, counting down.
ACCTACTCTCCATTGCGACATTGGAAAGTGAAAGCCGGGGATAAAGTTGGTGTTGTGGGTTTGGGAGGTTTGGGACACATGGGTGTAAAACTTGCCGTGTCAATGGGTGCAGAAGTTACAATGCTGAGCCATTCACCATCTAAAAGAGAAGATGCCAAAAAACTGGGTGCACATAAATTTATTTTAACCTCGGATAAAGAACAGGTAAAAAGTGTAACAGGTTATTTTAATTTTATTTTAGATACAGTGTCTGCCGATCATGATTATAACATGTATTTGAGCATGTTGGGAACTAACGGCAATATGGTATGTGTTGGTGCGCCGCCTTCGCCTGCACAGATACCGGCTTTCAATCTTATTTTTGGACGCCGTTCAATCGGTGGCTCTTTAATTGGCGGCATACCGGAAACCCAGGAAATGCTTGACTATTGCGCTGAACATAATATTGTGTCTGATGTGGAAGTGATTGATATTAAAGACATCAACGAAAGTTATGAGCGCATGCTAAAAGGAGATGTAAGGTATAGATTTGTTATAGATATGGCTACCCTTTAATCAAAACTAAATCTGTATGTTATGTTTAGTAGTTGATGACTATCTTTTATAGACTTCAAAATTTTTTATGATAAGATTGCTGGCTTTTTCAATGTTTCTTATTGGGGGATGTACATCTTCTATTACTGAAACAACAGACACTGACTCCGCAGATTCTGTTTCAACAACAGCGCCGGTTAAAAGTAGTCCGCAGGGCTGTTATGCATGGCAATCAGGTAAAGATTCTGCTGCGTTGAATCTGCAGGTAGCCGGCGGGCAAATAAGCGGAACGTTGAGTTATAATCTTTTTGAAAAAGACAAAAACAAAGGCACAATAACCGGTAATATTAAAGATGATCTTATTATAGCTGATTATACTTTTCAGTCCGAAGGCATGACGTCAGTAAGAGAAGTTGTGTTTAAAATTGATGGAGAAAATTTAATAGAAGGTATGGGTGATATTGATGTGGATGGCGATACTGCAAGATTCAAAAGCAAAACAGAACTGGAGTTTAATACGGATCGCCCTTTTATAAAAACAGCTTGTGAATAAGCGTTCAGTTTAAAAGTGTAATGAAAGCTGCCTATTCTTTTATTGTTCTCCTTACTTTTTTTGTAGTTGTTGGTTGTTCATCAAGATATTCTGCTTCCAATAGGTCTTATAAGAAGCAGGTTAAGGCCTTTGCAAAACAATTACGGAACTATCCCCTGACTGATACCTTTATAACTTCAACACCCTGGATTGGCACAACAAATTTTGGTTTACGCAAACCCAGTTTTGTCATCATTCATCATACGGCTCAAAACAGTTGTGAGCAAACACTAAATACTTTTACGCTTACCCGTACACAGGTTAGCGCACATTATGTTATTTGTAAAGATGGCACAGTGCATCACATGCTTAATGACTACCTGAGAGCCTGGCATGCAGGCGCAGGCAAGTGGGGAAACCTTACCGATATCAATTCATCATCTATAGGTATTGA
>JBDSRT010000085.1:0-9175 GCA_039929165.1 Ginsengibacter sp. | reverse complement strand
CGAAGATGTAGAAAGTATTTTAAGCCGCCTGTTACAGGTTTGTAATTATGATGTGGCCGCTGCCGAAAAGGGCATTGTGTACATTGATGAAATAGATAAAATTGCCCGTAAAAGCGACAACCCAAGTATAACCAGGGATGTAAGCGGAGAAGGTGTACAGCAGGGTTTGCTTAAACTTTTGGAGGGTACTGATGTATTGGTACCACCACAAGGTGGACGTAAACACCCGGAGCAAAAGCTAATTAAACTAAACACAAGTAACATTCTTTTTATTTGCGGCGGCGCCTTTGACGGCGTTGACCGTTTAATTGGCCGAAGAATAAATACAAACGCCATAGGGTTTAGTGTAAATAAAGAATTACAGGAATTTCAGCGTAAAAATTTGCTGCAGTTTGTAAATGCGCAGGATCTAAAAGCATTTGGCCTTATACCGGAACTTTTGGGCAGATTGCCTGTGGTAACCTATCTCAGTCCTCTTGATGCAATCTCTTTACGGAATATTTTAACTGAGCCAAAGAATGCCTTAATTAAGCAATACAAAAAGCTATTTGACATTGAAGGAATTGCCCTCACAATTGAAGATGATGTGTATGACTTCATGGTTGAAAAAGCCATTGAATATAAACTAGGCGCCAGAGGCCTAAGAAGCATTTGCGAAAGCATCTTAACTGATGCCATGTATGAAATGCCTTCTCAAAAATTAAAGACCTTTAATCTCACTTTAGAATATGCTCAAAGGAAATTTAGCATTAGCAAAATGAGCTTATTAAAAGTGGCCTAGTAACGTTTTCCTGCAATTTGACTGTCTTTTAAACAGACTTATTTATTTGTAACACTCAGATTTACTGTTTTAAACTCGCGTTAATATATAAAGTGTTGTAAAAAACTTTTCTTTTATTTTTGTCCGCTGTTCACATACTAATCAAAATCTTTGTCGGCTGATTTTATATCACTGGCTAATCTTAATTACTATAAATGGTAGATGTTATTCTGGGGTTGCAATGGGGCGATGAAGGGAAGGGTAAAATTGTAGATTATTTTGCGCCGTCTTATGATGTTATAGCCCGCTTCCAGGGCGGTCCCAATGCCGGTCATACCTTATATGTTGATGGAAAAAAGATCGTTCTTCATCAGATACCTTCCGGTATATTTCATGATAATAAAATAAACTTAATTGGCAATGGTGTAGTGTTAGATGTGGTCACACTTAAAAGAGAATGTGAATCCGTTGCTGCTTTGGGCGTAGAGTATAAAAAAAATCTTTTTATCGGCGAAAAGACGCATCTAATCTTACCGACACACCGGGCCTTAGATAAAGCGTCAGAAACATCAAAAGGCAATGATAAGATAGGCTCTACTTTGAAAGGTATTAGCCCTGCCTACATGGATAAAACCGGTAGAAATGGCTTGCGTGTTGGTGATTTGCTTGATAAAAACTTTAAATCGTATTACGATAGCTTAAGAAGTAAGCACCAGCAATTACTTGATAATTTTTCTTTTACTGAAGATATATCTGTTTGGGAAAATGAATTTTTTGAAGGAATTGAATTTTTAAAAGAATTACAGATTGTTAGCGGCGAATATTTTATTAACGATAAAATATCAGAAGGCAAGAAAGTATTGGCAGAAGGTGCGCAGGGAAGTATGCTGGATGTTGACTTCGGCACATTTCCTTACGTTACTTCATCCAATACAATTTCAGCAGGTGTATGTTCTGGTCTTGGTGTAGCGCCGCAAAAAATTAAAGAAGTTTTTGGCGTTACTAAAGCTTACTGTACAAGAGTTGGCAGCGGCCCGTTTCCTACAGAATTAATGGATGAAACCGGTGAAAATATTCGCAAGCTTGGAAACGAATTTGGAAGCACTACCGGCCGGCCAAGGCGTTGTGGCTGGATAGATCTTATTGCTTTAAAATATGCATGTACGCTAAACGGCGTTACGCAGCTTATCATGACAAAAGCTGATGTACTGGATTCTCTTAAAGAATTGAAGTTATGTACGGCTTATTCTATAGCTGGGAAAGTTACCCGCCAGGTACCGTTCCAAATGTCAAGGGTAAGCATTGAGCCGCAGTATAATAATGTAGACGGCTGGAACGAGGACATCACTGCAATAAAGGCTTATAACGCTTTACCATTACAAATGAAAAATTACGTTGAATTAGTAAATGATGAACTAGGTGTGCCGGTGAATTATATCTCCAATGGGCCAGGCAGTGATCAGCTCATTGTGGCATTATGATTGTAGCCATCGAAAAACAAGGTTATTTTTTTGGCTATGTAAAAATTACAAAGAAATTTTACACAATTAATTCTTTTGAAGTATGAAATCAAAATCTGGAAGCGATAAGAAACCTACAGTTAAAAAATCATTGGCTGATGATGAAGAAATTACCGGTGCAAAAGGAAAAAATAGGGATATAGATGATGAGGATAACGACCTTGACGAGCAGCCTGTAAAGAAAACAACCAAGACAACTGCCGCAAAAGCAAAAAAAACTGTTGATGAGGATGATGACGACGAAGATGATGATATAGATGATGACGCTCCCGTTAAAAAAACTGTTGCTTCAAAGAAATCGAAAAAAGGAGGCGATGATGATGACGATGATGATCTTGGAGATGATGAGGAAAAAGATGATTGGGAAAAATCAGACGATGAAGATTTTGATCCTGACTTTGAAGAGTTTGATCTACCGAAATCAAGAGCAAAAAAAACACCTGCTAAAAAAGGAAAGGATGAAGACTTTGATGTAGATGATGACTTTAAAGATCTCGATCCTTTTAACGACAGCAACGGTGGCGATGATGAAGATGATGATTACTAAAAATCATTAGTCAATAAAATTGGTGACGAGATCGGTTAGTTCATATACCATAAATAATTTTGAACAGGTAAAGGCACAAGTGCTGAATTGGTTACAACAGTTCAGCACTTTTTGTTTTCTTGATAACCAGAATTATCCCACCACATCAAAATTCCAATGTTTGGCAGGCGCTGATATTCATAAAAAGATATCACCTGCTACAAATAGCTTTTCACGACTCGAGGCCTTTGTTAAGCTTCACCAGGACTGGATATTTGGGCATTTTAGTTATGATCTTAAAAACCAGGTTGAAAAACTCGATTCTTTAAAAGCGGATCATATTCATTTTCCAGAGTTACTATTTTTTGTTCCAAAGATTGTATTATTTATAGGTGACAGCGAGCTTACAATTGAAACCATAAATGAAAACAACGATGCAATATATGCGGAGATCATAAAGACAGATACGTCATCAAAAACAGAAGATACTCAATGTTTACAGCTTAACCCACGTTTTAGTAAGGCGGAATATCTCGCAACTGTTAGCCGACTTCAGGAGCACATACATCATGGTGATTGTTACGAAATTAATTTCTGTCAGGAATTTTTTGCGAACGGATTTAACTGTAATCCTGTAAAAATTTTTAAAAGCCTTTCAGCTGTTTCAGCTAATCCCTTTTCCTGTTTATACACTGTAGAAAATTCATGGCTCTTGTGTGCAAGCCCGGAACGCTATTTAAAAAAGACCGGCGATCAAATTATATCGCAACCTATAAAAGGAACAGCATCAAGAATTAATTATACAGATGAAACAGATGAACAAGATAAATTAAGACAAAGTAAAAAAGATAAAAGTGAAAATGTGATGATAGTTGATTTGGTGCGTAACGACCTAAGTAAAATATGCACCGAAGGCTCAGTTCATGTTCAGGAATTGTTTGGAATATATTCTTTCCCGCAGGTGCATCAGATGATATCAACAGTCGCAGGTACATTAAAAGATCAGGAAGACTATTCACAGATCTTTAAAGCAACATTTCCCATGGGTTCTATGACTGGAGCACCGAAAATAAAAGTGATGCAATTGATTGAAAAATACGAACGTTCAAAAAGAGGGATATTTTCCGGGGCGGTAGGCTACTTTTCCCCTGAAGGAGATTTTGATTTCAATGTGGTTATAAGAAGTATGATGTACAATGCGGCAACAAAGTATATGTGTATCATGGCTGGTTCAGCAATAACAGGCAACAGTATTCCTGAAGAAGAATATGAAGAATGTCTTGTTAAGATCAAAGGATTATTAAAGGCACTACACTTATAATTATCTTAACTTCTTTCTATTATAGGTAGTCTTACCCGGGTTCTCTACATCACTTAACAACGCCTGTACACACTCGTTTAAAATGATATATTTATTGGCGACAAACAAATCAAGCTTTGCCTGATCAAGTCGTAAATTGTAGTTATTGCCTGATGCCAGAATAGCATCAAAGCCGGGATTAAGTTTATTAAAGTCTTCTATGTTTACGGAAAGATTTCTGGCAACAATGGTAGCAAAATATTTTCCAGAAATCTTTACAGAATTGGAATCAGGTTTATTTGCTTTAGCTGAGTCAGCAGAAAAATCATTTGAATATTTTAAAGAAGCATAATCATAACCATTCACCGGATTTGCGGCCTCCATAATATAATGAGTGGCAATAAATTTTTTCACATGTTTACGGGATTCATCAGGCAGATAATATTGCAAAGCCCAAAAATTTCTTGAGCCACTTTTTCTTATAGCGTTATACACTCTGCCCGGTCCGCCATTATAAGCTGCAATCACAAGTAGCCAATCATTAAGATCTTTATATAACGACAGAAGGTAACGTGCGGCTGCGTGTGTGCTTTTATAATAGTCTGTACGCTCATCAATATGACTATTCACCTTTAGACCCCAGTCTTTTGCTGTGTAACTCATAAACTGCCATGGTCCACGTGCACCAACCCAGGATAAAGCCTGTGATTTCAAATTGCTTTCAATCACAGCCAAATATTTCAATTCTCTTGGCAAACCATACTGAGAAAAAATGTTATCAATCAGGTTAAAATAATTTTGAGAATTGGCTTTCAATCTTAAGAGATAAGATCTATTCGCCTGTAGATAATCCTGCATATAGCCTTCAGCATTTGGGTCAACCTGCGAGGCATACGGCATTGCTGAATTGTACGAATAATTTTTAAAGAGATTTTTAAAACCATATTTTGTCACCTGGTTTACATAAGTAACCTTTTGTGCTTTTGGTACTGCGCCTGTTTTAATCACTTCATCAATAACAGCTTTTGCAGAATCTTTGTCAATAGTGATTTGTGGTATGCTGTCCAGTTGTCTGCTTTCAAAAAAAGCATAGCTTTTTGATGAAACAGTTGCAAGAAAACAGTATAAAACGAGGTAAACTATTTTCATAATCACTTAAACATTTACCTTTTCATTTTCGGTAATCAAAATCATGAAGAAGACTTTTGGAAAAGGATAATAAAGATAATTCATTGTCATTATTACTCATTACCTGCACACTAAAAGGCATGCTGTTGCTATGTTTGAAAAGAGGGACGGAGATACCAGGAATACCAACAAGATTAGCAAAAACAGTATAAATATCAGCGAGATACATTGCAATCGGATCTTTTTGGAAATCATTTATTGCAAAAGCTGTCGCAGGCACCGTTGGCATAATTAACATATCACATTCACTAAATATTTCATTTGCCCGGTCTTTTAATTTTTGTCTCACCTGCTGGGCTTTAGTAAAATAAGCATCATAGTAGCCGGCACTTAAAACAAAAGTGCCCAACATAATACGCCGTTTTACCTCTTTACCAAATCCATCACTTCTTGTTGATGTATAAAATTTGTCTAAACTTTCCATTGAGTTTGAAGAATAACCGTATCTCAAGCCATCATACCTGGACAAATTGCTGGAAGCTTCGCCTGTTGTAAGTACATAATAGGCAGGCACAACATAATCTAAAAGGTCAAACTCGTAAGCTTTAACGTTATAGCCAGCTTCTTTAAGGTTGTCTAATAAATCATATATTGATTGTTTTATTTCAACATCAAGCGAAGGATGATCCAAAGCATTTTTAAAATAACCAATCACAGGTTTAGCATCCGTTACCTTTTGTTTATTTGAAGAAGTAGATGTAGTGCTGTCATAGTCATCTGGTCCTTCAATAACATCGAGAACAGTCTCAATATCATCAATTGCGTTACCGAATATGCCTATCTGGTCAAAAGAAGATGCATAAGCAATCAATCCATACCTGGAAATTTTGCCATAGCCGGGCTTGAAGCCCACAATACCACAAAAATCTGCGGGCTGGCGAACTGAGCCACCAGTATCGCTGCCAAGGCTTACCATACTTAAACCTGCCTGCACCGCAACAGCAGAGCCACCTGAAGAACCTCCCGGCACTTTTGAATGATCTAAGGCATTGTGCACTTTGCCATGGGTAGAATTTTCATTTGTGCTTCCCATAGCAAACTCGTCACAGTTGCAACTACCAATAATAATAGCATCTTCAGCAATAAGACGTTGAACAGCAGTAGCAGAATATAAAGATATAAAACCTTCTAAAATTTTTGAGGCGGCTGTAACCTTATGATCTTTAAAACAGATCACATCTTTAATAGCCACAACTACGCCGAATAATTTTCCCGGTTTATCTCCTGAGTTTAATTTATGATCGAGTGCCCTGGCTCTCTTTAAACTCTGTTCTTCAAATACCTCAACAAAAGCGTTTAAATTTTTATGAGCAGCTATTTCTTGTATGTAATGTTCAACAACTGACACACAATTTGTTTGGCCGGAAAGCAAATCGCTTTGATATTCAGCTATAGACTTAAATAAAAAACTCAATTGTGACGGTTATGGGTAAAAAAAACCGGCGGGAAGATGACGTATGAAAATACACTCACTTCCAGCCGGGCAAAAATTAATTTATATAAAATTAGATAGCGTTTTCTGCTTTAGCCTGTGCCATTGCAGCTTCTCTTTCTTTTTCTTTATTGTCCTTTTCTTTCATGCCTTCTTCAATTTCATTCTTAACATTAGTTTTGGCATCATTAAATTCCCGTACACCACGACCAATACCTTTCATTAAATCTGGAATTTTTTTACCTCCAAAAAATAATAGCACTACTAAAAGAATTAATATCCACTCAGAACCTCCCGGCATTGAGAAGAGAAAGTAAGTATTTAAAAATGTAGATAACATAACAATGATTTGAGTATTAAAGATAAATTAATTTAAATTATAGAAGAGGGTTTGCATAAATGTTTAAGTGATTATACTAACGAAATTATTTGATGTATCGTTTGCATTTAGCTTTTCCATTGGCTGCCTCGTACGGGCTTATACCCCTGGCACACGAAGAAAACAAAAGTGTAGCGAAGATTGCAAACAGGATAATTCTTTTCATTCCGGTCTTTTTGATTGGTACGTAATATACAAAGTGTAATTGTATATTTTAAAAGCGCTATAAAGCTATAAAAAAAGAAAAGCTGAAAAATCTTCCAGCTTTTACTTTATACAAATATTAAGATTACTTAATTCTTTTTTCTTTTATACGGGCGCTTTTACCGCTTCTTTCACGCAGGTAATAAAGTTTTGAACGACTTACCTTACCAACTTTATGCAATTGAATGCTATCGATGTTAGGGGAAAATAAAGGGAATAAACGCTCAACACCAACACCATCACTAATTTTACGAACAGTAAAGGTTGCCGTACCACCTTCGCCCTGGCGTTTAATTACATCTCCTTTAAAACTTTGAATGCGTTCTTTAGCGCCTTCCTGAATTTTATAATTGACAGTTACGTTATCGCCGGCCTTAAATTTAGGCAACTGTTTCTTTGCCGTTAACTGTTCGTGAACAAAAGCGATTGCATTCATAGCGCTGATTTTTAGGAGTGCAAATGTAGGGTGTTTTTTTGATAAAGCGTACTGGCTGCTCTAATTTAAATACTTAGGGATAATCACTAAATAAACTATCTGGCGACATTGATAGCCCTCTTTTCCCGGATGACTGTAACCTTAATTTGTCCGGGGTAAGTCATTTCCGTTTGAATTTTTTGGGCAATTTCAAAACTTAATTTATCACTGTCTGCGTCGCTAACTTTTTCAGCTTCAACAATAACACGTAACTCACGACCCGCCTGTATAGCGTAAGCTTTTTCAACGCCGGAATAAGCTAAGGCAAGATTTTCCAAATCCTTGATACGCTGAAGATATTGCTGCATAATCTCCCGTCTTGCACCGGGCCTTGCTCCACTCATTGAGTCACACGCCTGCACAATTGGAGAAATTACGTATTGCATTTCAACCTCATCATGGTGAGCGCCAATCGCATTGCAAACCGCCGGGTTCTCACCGTACTTTTCAGCCAGCTTCATCCCGAGCAAAGCATGGCTAAGTTCAGTTTCTTCATCAGGCACTTTTCCAATATCGTGCAATAAGCCGGCTCTTTTAGCAAGCTTTGCATTCATACCTAACTCAGCAGCCATTATTCCACACAAGTTGGCTACTTCACGGCTGTGCATCAACAAATTTTGGCCATAAGAAGATCTGAAACGCATCTTGCCAACGATCCTCACCAGTTCTTTATGTAGACCGTGAATGCCTAATTCTATTATGGTACGTTCGCCTATTTCAATGATTTGTTCTTCAAGTTGTTTCCTTGTTTTTTCTACAACCTCCTCAATTCTTGCCGGGTGAATTCTTCCATCTGTAACCAAACGTTGAAGAGATAGACGGGCTATTTCCCTTCTTAAAGGGTCAAAAGACGATAAGATAATTGCTTCTGGTGTATCATCAACAATCAGATCTACACCTGTGGCGGCTTCTATAGCCCTGATATTTCTCCCTTCACGGCCAATTATAGAGCCCTTTATTTCATCACTTTCCAAGTTAAAAACTGTAATAGCATTTTCAATAGCCTGTTCTGCAGCCGTTCGCTGAATAGTTTGTATAATTAATTTACGGGCTTCTTTATTGGCTCTTAATTTGGCATCATCCACTATTTCCTGTTGAATTACCAAAGCTCTCGTTTGGGCTTCCTGTCTTAAACTCTCTATTAATTGAGATTTAGCTTCTTCTGCAGAAAGGCCCGCAACTTTCTCGAGGCGGCGGATATGTTCTTCCTGGTGCTTTTCCAGTTCAGTTCGTTTTTGGTTAACTACTTCTATCTGGCGGTTAAGTGTTTCCTTAATAGTTTCTTTCTCTTTTACCAGCTTTTCAACATTCTGCTCTTTCTGGTGAAAGGATTGTTCCCGTTGCTTCGCCTTGTTTTCAGTTTCGTTCAATTTTTGATTACGCTGAAAAAC
>JBDSRT010000084.1:0-8703 GCA_039929165.1 Ginsengibacter sp. | reverse complement strand
CACAAGCCCAATCCATAAACTATCTGTTACACTTTTTACACTGTCATTCACGAAATCAGCCTGTATATAATAAGGTTTTATGCTTACATCATTTGGTAATACCTTTTTTAATTCTTCAACCTTCTGTATCATTTTTGTGGAGAGATCAATCAGGTTTGCATTAGGCTGTTTAACTACAGCGAGCAGTATGGCATCTTTGCCATTGGCGTTTATTCTGATGTAGTCCTTAGCTTCCTGCACCTGCACTTCTGAAATATCTTTCACCAACACCACACGTTTGCCATCATTTTTTACTACAACATTTTCCAGATCGGCTTTGCTCTTTACCATCGCATCAGTTACGGTGAGATACAGCAACCGGTAATCTGACAAATATCCATTTGACTTGATGAAATTGGTTTGGGATAAGGCTGTAGACAATGCATCAGGTGTGATGCCAAGCGTACCCATCCTTTGTGTATTAAGCACTATCCAGTATTCTTTTTCTTTACCGCCAATTACCCTTACTTCTGAAGTACCATCAACCTGCGATAAAAATGGTTTTATAACATAGGTTGCCAGCAATTTTAGTTCTATCGGTGATTTGGAATGGCTTTCTAAAGTATAACCCATTACCGGTAAAATAGATGGGTTCATTCGCTCAACAGTAAGCTGAACATCAGGTGGTAACAGGTACTTAACCTCGTTGATCTTCGATTCAATGTATTGCTGACTTAAAGCGATATTAGCCTTCCAGTCCATAAAAGCAGAAATTTCGCAACTACCCCGGCTGGTTGTGCTTCTTACAGAACGAAGATTTGGAACCTGTTTTATTGCATTCTCCAAAGGCCTGGTAATGGTTACCATCATTTGATCAACGGGCTGCAGGCCTGCATCGGCAATCACTTTTATTTTAGGAAAGGTTATCTCCGGGAAAAGTGAGGTCTGCATTTTTGAATAGGCAAACATGCCACCCATTATTACCAGTACAAGCAGTAAGGTTATGGGGCTTTTATTTTTAAGGAGAAAGTTGCTCATGGTTTTTTTACAACTATAACTTTTGCAGTATCCGACAGGCCATAATTACCGGTACTTAAAATTTGATCATTAGGAGAAAATGCAGGTTCTACAATTTCAACACGATCACCCGATTGTATGCCGATAGTTACGGGAACTTTTACAGCAGTAGTTGAGTCAATCAGTTTCATCACCCAGAAATCTGTTTGAGATTCGTCTGCAAGCACGGCAGATTTTGGCAACGATGTTGTATTGATACTTTTATTTTTTATCACCTTTACTTTGGCTATCAGATTTTCGGGAATAGGGTGATCGGATTTTACTTTAATTAAAAGTGTCTGTGTTTGTGAAGCGGAATCAACACCGGGCATTGACGATGAAACATAGCCAGAAATTCTTTCTCCATCAGGCAGCACTACCATTAGTGTTTTATCCCTGTTAACACTTGCCTTTAATTCATAAGGCACATTAAGCATAAATACAAAACTGTTGCGGTTGCTGATCACCGCTAATTGCTCGCCATCCTGGACATAATCGCCTGTTTGGTGATCGAGCTGCGTAATATAACCTGCGGCGTTTGATCTAATATTAATGATACCGGTAAAGCGAAATGAAGGATCAATCTGATTGATAGTGTTACCAAGACTTTCTGCTTCTTTTGTTTTTAAAGTAAATAAATTTTGCCCGGAAGAAACTGCGTTGCCAAGTGTAACAGTCACACTTTTAATATAACCGTTGGCACTTGCCTTTACATAACTCTTTTGTAAAAAAGATGAGGTCGCATTTAAGCTGACAGTTTCCTCTAATGTATCCTGGCTGATATAAGTTACAGTTACCGGGGTGCGTACTTCAATTTCTTCATCGGCAGCAGGCTCATCGGCTTTAGACTTACATGAAAACACAAGACAACAGAAAAAAATTATCACTATGCTATCCAGGTTACTTTTCATCATGTATAAAATTTGACTTACCTGTTATAATAATTTATTTGATTGATGAGTTGCATACGGTTGATTATGTTTTGTGTAAGCTGGTTCTTTGCTGTTAAAAAACTGCCCAGGCTTAATACATAATCTGTTATTCTTGCGTCACCGGTTTGCATCAGTTTGCGATTAACTTCTACCAGGCCGTCAGAATATTTTATCTGGCTGTTGATCTGTTGTATAAGAGAATCCGTGTCCTGGAGCTGCAGCTTAAGTTGCGCAATTTGTTGTGTGTACTGAGATCGTTGAAAATCTCTATAGCTGTTACGGGTGCGTTGCTGTATATCAAGTTTTTGATACTCTAGTTTTTTTTGTTTGCCATCGTAAATCGGTACGGCGAAATTTACACCAAAGCTTACGCCAAAGTGTTTATAATAATCACCCATAAGCGATGAGTTATAGCCAGCATCAGAGTACAGACCAACCCTGGGTTTGTAACGATAATCAATTAATTTTCTTTCGTTAGCAAGTCGCTGACTATCTATTTTATATTGCTGAAAAAAAAGTGATGAATCAAGATTTATAAGCTGACCGGCATCTACTAATGGCGCATCAAGAGAGATAAATGTTGTGTCGGTAACACCAGACAAATAATTTAAAGTGTACAGATCAGTGCGGTATTGAATGCGTGACTGCTGCAAAGCAACTTCCTGTTGACGAAGCGTCACAATAAAAGTGAGATAATCCGTTTGCCGGTATACACTTTGTTCCGTCAGTTTTTTTAGTAACACCTCTTCCTTTTTCAACACAGACGTAATGTCTTCATTAAAATGAAGAATAAGCTGGTTGCCATAAGCCGTAATATATTGTGTAGCAATATTTCGGATAATGTCTGCTTCAGCAAGCTTACTGTTCAAACGAATTGAATCACTGATAAATCGTAAGGCATTAAACTGCAAGCCAAGATTTTGTTTGCTGATAAACGGTTTGCTTACTATAACAAGTGCGCTGTAATTACCGCCGTTGCTGATGGCTTCATCATAACCGTAACCATGAATAATAGGCGCATAGATAGCAGAACCGGTGCCATTAACCTGGTATTTATTGGCCGCAATTATTTGCAGGCTGTCAAGTGTATTTAAAAGTTGCTGATTATTTAAGTCAGCAATTAAAGGACTTTTTTGAACAGCCGAATCCAGGTAATAAGCCAAAGACCTATTTTGAGCCTGTGTCTTAAGGGTTGCAATTGTAAGGAAGATCAAAAAGAATTTGAACATATTGCTATCGGCGTATATCTTTTGTTCAGCAAACTTATTGGTCAACTTTTCCTATAACCAATACCTGAAAAGTTCCGGGTACAAGTTTAGGTCTTTCTGTTGAGGATGTCGCCTTCTGAAAATCTGATGTAGGCAGATACAATTGGTGAGTTGAAGAATCCAGGGCAATAGTTCTTGCACCTTTTTTTGTAGTGATAGTTTCAACCACGGTATACTTATCGGGAGTTGCCTGGTGTATAACGGTAAGTGTCCCTTCACCATTAGATGTGTAAATATTTTTTGAAGCATCGTCAAATGCGTCGCCGTCGCAGCCTTCACCAATAGGAACTTTAGCCACTATCTTCCCGTTCATCGAATTCATTACCACCAAAGTTTTCTCGCAGGAAGAAAACAACCTATGATTTAAACGGTCCAAGACCAGACCTGTCGGGCCTTCTGCACCATTTAAAGACCAACGTTGTGTTACCTTCTTCATGTTCAGATCTACTTCAACTATTTCATTTTTATCTTCAACGTTTACGAATAATTTACCAGCGCCATCTGACACAGCAGTTTCAGGTTTGCCACCAACGGTAATAGTTGCCACAACGGTTTCAGCAACCGGATCTATTACAGTAATATCATTACTGCCGCCATTGCAGGTGTAAATCCTGTTTGAAAATGAATCATAAAAAATAGCATCCGGATTTTGGCCGGTCGGAATATTATGCTGTCTTGCGTTGGTTTCAAGATTAAAAACTGTAACTGCATTGGCCCGTCCATCACTAATAAATCCCTTATTAAGTTCATTAATAAAAGCAATGCCATGCACGCCTGTGGTGCTATCGATAACGGCCAGGCTATCACCAGTTGTTTTATCAAGAACATTTACCTGTGAGCTATGAGACACATAAAGCCTGTCCTTATTAATGGCGAGATAATCCCAGCCGCCGGAACCGGAAACAGGAAATGTCTTTATGATTTTATGTTCCGGCTTTTGACAAGTGGCAGCGACACATAACACAAATTGTGCAAGGATGAATAGTTTAGTTTTCCTCATTCTTTATTAATTAAAGGAGCTAAAACTATTATTGAAATTGGAATTCTTTCTGTAGTTTTTGAAAACCTAATACCAGATTATTTTCGAGTAAGAGCGCATCGCCGGAAGAATTAAACTGCAGGATAATCAGAACGTTTTTATCAGGCCTAAACCAATATTGCCGTTGTTGTAAGATGGCATAACTAAGGCATGCTCCTTATGATTTTTGAATAGTGTATTTTTTAGTTTTGGATACAGCCAGTAAGAAAATTTTGTCGAAAGTATTCCGATACCTGCGCCAGCCATTACATCACTGAACCAGTGCCTGTTGTTATACATTCTTAAATAGCCGGTGGAAACGGCTGCGGCATAGCCTGCCACGCCATACCAGGGCGAAACATTTTTATATTCCTGTCTTAAAAATTCTGCCGACGCAAAGGCTTCTGCCGTATGCCCCGAGGGGAAGGATGCATAAGTAGATGCATCAGGTCTTTGACTATGACTGGCCTTTTTTATAGATTGGCAACTGACGTTTAACAAAACGTTTGACAGCAAATAAATACCGCTTCTATCTGCAAAAGAATGTTCGCCTTTAATACCCAATGCATTTAAAGCGTATACAGCTACCCCAGGGGAAAACTGGAGATAATTATCAATGTGTAATTGCTTATGCTTGTGTTCGATAAAAACTTCTTCCTGCAATTCCTCATTAATATCCTTGATAGCATCGCTATGTAAACCGGAAAAGCCATAAACAATGCCCATGGCTGGCAACAACAAAGGCGATAATAAATGTTTGTGGTGAACTTCAGGCTGACGATTTATTTTACCGGGAATGGTATCATTAGATAAAGCTGGCTGCTGCATTTGCGCCTGCAAGGTGGATAGAAAGAAAAAGGCCCCGCCGGTAATTATTAGCCTGGGATCAAACTTCATGTTCAATTGTTTTAGATAGCTAGTCACCGATGTTTAGAAACACAAATCGTTTATCATTATTTTGATAAAAGTAACTTGATAAAATTAAGGGGCGTAATCTGTTTTACTCATAAACAGTTAGATTAAATTCTTTTGAATATCATCGTCTTTCCTATAAACCGATAATGCCAAAATCCCCTGACTTCAAGTGAACCGTCCTGTCGCATGGTTACTGCTGCATCCCACATCTTGCCGGCCTTCGCATCATAAATAGTTCCATCTTCCCATTTTGAAGATGCTTTATTGTAAACCAAACCATCCATTACTTCGGACATCAATAACAGGCGCTTTCGCTTTTCAGGATCTGGATTTTTATCATCAGTTCTTGTTGCCATTGGTCTTGAAGGATCATCAGAATCTTTAAACCAAAGTAATTTGCCTTTGTACTGATTACTATCTCTAAATATTTCCACTATCATATTCTGTTTTGGGTAAGCTATCCATTTACCCAAAATATCGTCATTCTTAATTTGACACAAAGCTGCATTCGCGATGGCAACAAAAAAGGCAAATGTAATTACGGGTTTCATGGTTTCAACCAATTATTTATTTTGAAATGTAATCGAGGATGACATTATAAACAAAAAAGACTCCAAAAATTGCAGCCTTTTAGTTGTATTTTAAAGGGTAGTTTTTAATCTTCTTGTTGTTTAATAAACTTACCGTTGCTGTCAAAGATTAAATCTGTGCCTTTTACTTCAGCCTCATAATTTATATCGCCATTCGCTTTCGTGATTTTAGAAGCCTCTTTAATAGAACTGCCTTTGCGATTATCTCTCACATAAGAAGTTACGCCTGCTGGTAGTTGACTAATTTTTATTTCCATTTCAGTTTCTTCGAGGCTACCGTCTGTATTAAACAGGGCACTCATCTCATGGCCATCATGTTTAAAATTTGATTCATACTTGCCATTTTCTTTTTCCCATTTAGCAGAGGTTCCGGGATATTCTTTTGCAAATGCACTTTTAACCGTGGCAGGTACAACAATATGCGCCAGCATTTTATGCTCGCTTTTTTCTGACTTTTCATCCATCTCTTCTTTTTCTTTCAGCTCTTTCTTTTCAGTCTTTACAACTGTTTCTTTTTTTTCTTTTGATTGCGCAAAGGTGGCAGTATTAATAACGCCAGCGATTGCAAATAACATTAAATACTTTTTCATGTGTTAGGTGAAGTTTTAATAAACGATATATAAATTCGGGATGTAAACCTATCCAGACATTCTGTTGAAATTTTGAAATAAAATACGGGAACATGTTAATTCTTAACAGGAGCAGTTATGTAATTAAGTAACGAAAAGGTGCATTAAAGTTCAACCGAACGCTGCTACGCAAAAGAAAGGCGAAATGTATGTTCGCCATTTTTGTGAGAGTAATTTATGCCTACACCCGATGACTCACATATTTGCTTAATGATAGACAGTCCTAAACCATTGTTGTTATTACTTTGTGAAGGCTTGTAAAACCGCTGAAAAAGATTGCCCTCCTGTAGTTGCGGTTGCCTGCTGGTGTTTGTAACTGCCAATACATTATTAGTGAGGCTGATGAAAATATTACCGCCATCATAATTATTATTGGTGGCGTTACTCAACAAATTATTAAGAAGTATATCAGCCAAAACATTATTCATATAAACTTTTGCATCTGCCAGTGATGCATTTACCGTAATATTTTGAGCTTGCCATAGTTCATTAAAATCAGCAATTTTTTGCTCTGTACTTTTTCTCATGTCAACTTCCTTAACTTCTTCAAACTGGTTATTTTCTATTTTAGCTAGCAGCAATAGTGACGTATTTAATCTGGTTAGTCTTTTAATCGCATCATAAATGGCCTGTAAAGTTTTGCTTTGTTTTTCTGTAAGCGCTTCATCCTGTATTAATAAATCAAGTTTTGATTGTATAATGGCAATTGGTGTTTGAATTTCATGCGAAGCATTTTCACTAAAAGTTTTGAGCGATAAATATTCAAGTTGCGCCTGTTGTGTAGTTCGTTCCAATGTTGTTATCATCAGGTCAAACTCCTCTGTAGACGACTCCGGGAACTTTGAATCCTGTCTTTTATTAAGACTAAAATCTTTTAGAATATTTAATGTATTATAAAATGGCTGCCATAACCTTTGCAACAACAGGCGATTAATTAGTATAGAAGCAAAAAGCATCAACAATACAATGGCAGTGGTAACCCAAAGTATAGAACGCTTAAGGTTATCCGTTTCTTCGAGCGATTTTGATACAGTGGCTTTATAAAGCCAATCATTAACCCGTATACCAAATATCAGTTGCCTGAAATTTTCAACATGATTTTGTTCTTTAAGTTCTGAAATGGCAAAAAGACGTTTGGTAAATGGAATGGATACCTCCTCAAAATTTATGAGCTGATCTTCAATGGCGAATGTTTTTGGTAACTGGGCAAACTGCTTAACATACAACACAATTTCCTTTTCTTCTATCTCCAGGTCTTCATCTACCTGTTTTAGCTGCACATATGTTAGTGTGTAATAAAACGCTATGCTGGTTATTAAAAACAAACCTATTGTTACCAATATTGTAATGCGGCTATACTTTGCAAAGAGCTTTTGTTTCATCAGGCTAAGGCAAATTTATAACCCATGCCGTATACAGATTGAATGTAGTCTGAGGCACCAGCGTGTACCAATTTTTTACGAAGATTTTTTATGTGAGTATAGATAAAATCGTAATTGTTTGCCATGTCCATATCATCTCCCCATAAATGCACAGCTATTGCGCCTTTAGAAATCACCTTGTTTTTATTACTGATAAAATATAACAGTAACTCATATTCCTTTCGGGTAAGTTCGACAGTTGTGTTATCTACTGTCACTGTTTTTTGATTGAGGTCAAGCTCAAGTGCATCAAAGTTTATAACGTTCTTTCCCTCAAAAGATTTACGCCTGATGATGGCTGCAACCCTTGCTGCCAGCTCTGATAAATGAAATGGCTTCGTTAAATAATCATCAGCGCCGGCCTTTAGCCCAAACACTTTATCATCAATAGAATTTTTTGCGGATATGATCAAAACACCATCAGCCTTGTTATCTCTTTTTAATTCTTTTAAAAGTGATAAACCATTACCACCCGGCAAATTAATGTCGAGAATTATACAGGCATAATCATACAAAGCAATTTTTTCCAAAGCACTGTTGTAATCAAAAGCCTGCTCACACATAAATTGTTCATTGGCCAGGTAAGTGCAAATGCTTATGGATAATTCTTTTTCATCTTCAATAACAAGAAGTTTCATGGCTGTAATTTAATTAACCTGTAGTAGCTAAATAATTTTTAAACAATTTTAAAATTTAATAAATGCTTTCTATACAAAACGAAAAACGGTCAAATCAATTTTTCATTTATAAGCGGTCAGCTAAACATTATCTTATAAGTTATATTTAGTTATTAATAGCTACTAAAACTTTTTTTATGAAAACTGCTTTACGCCTTTTTGTTGCTGTATTGTTCATAAACATCACTATGATTTTTACAGCCGAAGCACAGTCTCTT
>JBDSRT010000083.1:0-13081 GCA_039929165.1 Ginsengibacter sp. | reverse complement strand
TGGACGAATTGTTTAACCCGGCCACGCCAGTGCCGGATTGGGCTAAATAGTTGATTGCGTTAAAGAATTATAAAAACACAGTTTTAATTAAGGGTGAAGCGGGCATGTTTTCTTTTGAGGCATTATAAACTATTTATTTTACTACGGGCATCCAAATGCAACGTTTTAAATTGGCCCGATGTCAGAAAAGTAAGATAAAATCGTAGTTAAATCATTTAAAAAGGGTGTCCTTTTGTCAAACTGTTATAAAGGCATATTGATGGCGGTAAGGTCTACATTATACAATTTATATCTCACAACGATTAACTATACATTTAAAATGAAAACTACCATTTACTCGCTGCTTTCGATTTTTATTCTCAGTATTGCAGGTTGTACAAAAGATAACCCCGGTGAAAAAATTGCTGATGCAGCAAGTTATTATGATGGTGGGTTAGGACTAAGTCCGGGTGGTGGAGGTTCGGGAGGTTCAGGCGACAGCACACAAAACCAGGCTGGTGTAATAACAGCCGGAGAATGGCCTGATCTGGCTAACTGGGATTTTTTTACAACCGTCTTAAAGAAAGAAGAATATGCAAAGACGCCGGAGAACTGGAACTTCTATCCTACACATAGAATTTCAGTAAAGATTACAGGTACAAATAATTTACCGCAAATAGATATACCTGTTTTGCTTAAACATAACGGGCAAATTTTATATGCAGCAAGAACGGATAACAAAGGCATGGCAGAATTATTCCCTAACCTGTTTACGAATGATCAATCCATAAAAGAGAAAGATTTACAACTTGATATTGATAATGGCAATAAGATTATTTCTGATGTAAAACAATTTAAAGATGGCGTTAATACTATTGTATTGCCAGCGTCGCAACCCTCTAACAACATTGATATTTCTTTTGTAATTGATGCCACCGGCTCAATGGGCGATGAATTGGAATACTTGAAAACTGAATTATATGATGTATTGAATAATATCAAAAATTCTTATCCAACATACTCTGTATTAACATCTGCTGTAATGTATCGTGATGAAGGGGATGAATACCTGACGAAATCTTCGCCGTTCGACCGTACAATATCTACAACGCTCAATTTTATTAAAGATCAAAGAGCTGATGGTGGTGGAGACTTTCCCGAAGCCGTACACGAAGGTCTTAATAAAGCAATCAACAACTTAGAATGGTCTGCGAATGCAAGAACAAGGCTATTGTTTCTTGTATTGGATGCACCACCCCATGCCAATGCTGAAGTAGTAGGTAAACTACAAAATCTTTTAAAGCTTGCAAGTGAAAAAGGCATTAAAATCATTCCGGTTACTGCCAGCGGAATCGATAAGGATACAGAAATTTTAATGCGTTTACTTTCGGTGGCCACTAACGGCACTTACGTTTTTATAACTAACGATAGCGGCGTTGGGGACACGCACCTTGAACCAACTGTCGGTGACTATAAGGTTGAATTTTTAAATAAACTTATGATACGGCTAATAAAGCACTATGCAGAATAAATCTTCATCTCGATCGCTTATTTTAACCTCAACCCAATTGTTCTTATTAAATGTTATAGAATAAAGTTATAACTCCATTAGTTTAAGAAGCAAAACTCGCCGGCAGCCACTGCATATTCTAAAACCGGCAATTAAGCTACGATTGATCGCGGCTAACTTGGCCGAAATGTTTTGCAACATTTATCTGGAAGAAATCCAATCATTAAGATGAAATAGTTAAGGCACAATCTCTTTGATAAGTATACCCTAATCAACTTTTATTAACTCATGATGCCTGGCCAATAGATAAGTGCGTTCCAAATGTCGTTAAAGGTTCAATCATTAATAATCGCAAGCACCACGGCTCTTAACTGCAGTGCTCCTTAAGCAGGCTTTTTGTTATTACCGAATTTATTAAGATCGCATGAACACTAGGCACACGAAATTACGATTGGGTATTATTTAAAAGTTTAGAATATACTGAGTGTTTAAGTAACGTTTAAAGTATCATGAAAATACACACAGAGGAAAACCTGTCCCTATTATAATAAAAGCGGGGATAAAAAACCCTCAAGAAGTTTCTATAGTTTGAGTTCTAAGCCTAAATTTATTTGCACGGCATTTGTTAAAGCTTCTGTCTAATTCTTTTTCATAAAAACTTTATTATGGCCAAGTCAACAAAATCAAAAAAAGCCGAGATTAAAACCCCATCAGCTTTCGCAACAAAAGAGATGGATTTAGTACAACCATCAGAAATTAACGCTTCCCGCTATCAACCGACCGAAGATGCAGTAATGGATACGCAGGTGCTTGATGAACTGGATGGCATGCTTAAGTTGCTGACTGATTCTGTAAAAGATATTTACTGGGCAGAGAATCACCTGTTAAAGTCAATACCTAAAATGATTAAAGCTGCTGAAGATGAGGAATTGAAGAACGCACTGTATGATCATTTAAAAGTTACAGAAAATCATGTCGTAAGACTACAGCAGGTTTTTGATCTGTTGGGTAAAAAGCCACAGGGTAAAAAATGTGATGCAATGGAAGGTCTTACTAAGGAAGGCGAAGGTGTGATTGAAGATACGGACAGTGGTACAAGAGCACGCCATCTGGGCATAATCATGGCGGCGCAAAAAGTTGAGCACTATGAAATATCTGCCTATAACGGTTTACAAAAACTTGCCGGCAAATTAGGTCTTCAGGATGTAGGCCAGCTTTTCGGGGAAACTTTACAGGAGGAACAACAGGCAGATGAGACCCTGGCCGGTGTTGCAGAAAATATACCCGGCGGAGAAGTAAAAGCTTAACCGACTCAATTTTTTATTACACTCATTTTTACTAATAGTTAAACAACAGCACATGGATGACGATTTGCAAAATAATTCCGTTAACAATAAAAAAATACAAGATCTGCAAAGGAATACAGCAGACTCCGATGGTCAGTTTTTAACCACTAACCACGGTTTACGTATAAATGATGATCAAAATTCTTTAAAGGCAGGTGAACGTGGACCTAGCCTTCTTGAGGACTTTCTTCTTCGGGAAAAGATCACTCATTTTGATCATGAACGTATCCCGGAAAGAGTAGTGCATGCAAGGGGTTCTGCTGCTCATGGGGTATTTAAATTGAACGAAAGCCTTGGTGAATTTACAAAAGCCGGTTTCTTGAATGACACTTCACGGGAAACTCCTGTGTTTGTCCGGTTTTCAACAGTTGCGGGCTCCAGAGGTTCTACTGATCTTGCCCGTGATGTAAGAGGTTTCGCCGTAAAGTTCTATACAGAAGAAGGCAACTTTGATCTTGTTGGCAATAACATGCCGGTTTTTTTTATACAGGATTCTATCAAATTTCCTGACCTGATTCATGCGGTAAAACCTGAGCCTCATAATGAAATACCTCAGGCGGCATCGGCGCACGATACGTTTTGGGATTACATCTCTCAAACACCTGAAGCCGCTCATATGATCATGTGGGTAATGAGCGATAGGGCCTTACCCAGAAGCTATAGAATGATGGAAGGTTTTGGTGTGCATACGTTCAGGTTTGTTAACGCGGAAGGTAAAAGCTGTTTTGTGAAATTTCATTGGAAGCCGCTGCTGGGTACCCATTCTATAGCCTGGGATGAAGCGCAACAGATATCAGGGAAAGATCCTGACTTTCATCGCCGTGACTTATGGGAAGCCATTGAGAACGGTGACTTTCCGCAGTGGGATTTTGGTGTGCAGATAGTACCGGAAGAAGATGAACATAAATATGAATTTGATCTGCTTGATCCAACGAAATTAATACCTGAAGAACTGGTGCCGGTCCGCCGGATAGGTACCATGACATTGAACCGAAATCCGGACAACTTTTTTGCAGAAACAGAGCAAGTAGCTTTCCACGTTGGCCATGTTGTACCCGGTATTGACTTTAGCAATGACCCATTATTACAAGGCCGATTGTTTTCTTATACAGATACACAATTAATACGTCTTGGCGGCCCTAACTTTCATGAAATACCGATTAACAGGCCAATTGCACCAGTGCATAATAACCAGCGTGACGGTCACATGCGGCAGACTATTAATCATGGTAAAACAGCCCACAGTCCTAACGGTATGGCTGGCGGCTGTCCTTTCCAGGCCGGCAAGATGCAGGGTGGCTTTAATACATTTCCTGAGCGAATAGATGCACACAAAGTTCGCAGCAGAAGCCAGAGCTTCTTTGACCATTTCAGCCAGGCAAAGCTTTTCTTTAACAGCCAGTCTGATCCTGAAAAAAATCACCTGACTGATGCCTTGTGTTTTGAGCTGAGTAAAGTAGAAATCTTATCAATCCGTGAACGAATATTGTATTTGCTATCGCAGATAAATGAAGGCCTTGCAGCAGAGGTGGCGTATGCTGTTGGTATGCATATTCCTAAAGAACTTAAAACACAACTTAATCAGTCTATCCCGGCAGATGCCGACCCTGAAGAATATCGCTCAATTGTAAAAGAAGGTTCGCTGGATAAGTCTGAAGCACTAAGTATGATACATCCATCTGACGGTAACATCAGCACACGTAAGGTTGCTATACTCGCTGCTGACGGCGTGAATGCTCAGAATGTTACTGCAATCATTGATGCATTAAAAACACAAGGTGCGCTTGCAGATGTTATTGCGCCAAGGCTGGGGTTTATATCAGGAACAGACGATACCAATTTGCCTGTTGCTAAATCGTTACTTACTACTGCCTCTGTGTTGTATGATGCAGTGTATGTGCCGGGCGGAGAAAACAGCGTTGCAACGCTTGAAGCGGATGCAGATGCCATTCATTTTCTAAATCAGGCCTTTAAACATTGTAAAGCTATAGCTGTTGACGCTGATGCTTTACAGGTAATTCAGTCAACATATTTTGGCAAAAAATTACCTGCTGATAATAGTGATGACACTGTATTAATGGAAGGTGTTGTTATCGGTAACGATATAGATACGTTATCAAATCAGTTTATTAATGCCATTGCACAGCATCGGTTTTGGGAAAGAGAAAAACCAAG
Source organism: Ginsengibacter sp. (assembly GCA_039929165.1). Lineage (GTDB taxonomy): Bacteria > Bacteroidota > Bacteroidia > Chitinophagales > Chitinophagaceae > Ginsengibacter. The sequence goes on along the minus strand of JBDSRT010000083.1, from coordinate 8,071 downwards.
AAAAGTACCGGCATAATGATAACGAAAAGGCTGTCTCAAAAGGGGAGCCAGCCTTTTTTTATCCAGATACCTGATGGAATCAGTTTTCGTTTATGCGATTCTCAGAGCCTTCATTCTACTTATGAGTCAGCCTCATTTATGTTTAGAAATATTTGCTCGCACTTGATGATAATAAATTATCTGCGTAATATTATCACCTGAAGCGACATCTGCCTTTGATCCTGGTGTCACTTAAGCAGTTTAAGGAATAAATTCGTAACGTTCATTTCTAGTGTACAATAGTATTGGTTTTAATATCACTTATGAAATGCTTGTAAATCTACACTGGTAAATCATCAACTTACTTAGGGAGAATTAAGGGCGTTTTAAAAACTTAAGCTGACCGAAATGATCAGCAAGATGATTGGTGCGGTTTAATACAATATTCAGTTTATTGCGGTGCGGCTCTTTATCGAATTCTTCCGGCTTCAATGCGTTATGTCTCTCAAACCATTCTTCAGTTTTAAAATCTGCAAAACAATCAGAAAGCTTAGTATTAATAGTTTTCCATTGCTCCTTAAGGTGCGCAATAGACGGAAGATCAGGCACTGTTTTATCAGCACTTACTACAAAGGCTTCATAGAGTTCCGGATACATTGGCTCGCCTAAACCAAGTAAGGGCAATATCTTATCATGTACGGCCGTGATATGACCGAGCAGATAAATTCCCCTGTTTCTGCCTGGGGCAACTTCCTGCATCATTTGCTCTTCACTCAAGCTGGTAAACAATTCATCAGTACGCTTTACATGAGTATGCCAGGCATCCAAAACCATTTTAATAATAATGTCATCCTTAGTCATAGCAAATAATTTAGTCATAAAATTAATAGAGATATTAATACTTCAGAAAGTACGTATAATATTAACCTATTTCCGCCGACCACTAAAACCTACTCAAATGAGTGGCAGCATGCATTGGATGCTGGGCGTTTCTGTCGAAGATTTAGCGGGCGCCTTTTAGGGGTAGCCTTTCCTGGTCATTGTACGTTTAAAGTTGCTGTTTTTAGGTATTTAAATAATTCTTAATCATTCTATTTTAAACTGTAGGCCCTGTTTTAAAGTGTTAGCTAAAACGCATTCAGAGGAAATGCGTTCTCACTAGTTAAGAAAAGAATCCTTAGAAAAGGGTCCGCCGAAAATTATAGAAGGAATTTAAGCCGAAAATTTTTACCGCTCAGTAGACTGTTTAAATGCTTACTGCATTGGACGAAGAAAGCACCCGTGCTACAGTTTCAACGAGGGTTTTTATCTCGAAAGGTTTGGCAATGGCTCCATCGGCACAATGTGTACGGGCCAGCTCTTCGATGTTATATGCTGCAGAAACCATAAGAACCGGCACATGACTGGTTCTGGGATCAGTTTTTAATTCTTTACATAATTGTAGGCCATCAACACCATCAAACCACTTATCTAAGATGTACAGATCAGGAAGTTGGTTCCGGTGCTGGTGAAAATTATTGGCCTGTGTAAATTTATCAACAGTATAGCCTTGTCCTTTTAGAATAAATTCCATTAACTCAGCAGTATCATGGTCATCATCAACAATCCATAAAGATTTCGCCATACAACAAAATAAATTGGGCCTCAATTTACAACAAACGGTATCAAGATTTTAAAAATTCTTACTTAATAGACCCTGCAATATTTTTGGCGGTTTGACGACTATGGGGAAAATCACTACGCAGAATGTGCGTTTTTGGTTGCAAAGGATTGCCCAAAGAAATTATAAACGACCTGATATCTTTCATGTAGAATTACACGTATATATTAAGCTAACATTTAAATTGTGCGGTTAAAACCCTTTGTATTACTGAAACCCATTATTTAAGAAGGGCTTTGGCGCTATACTTCTGGAATGACGGATTAGATTATTAAGCATCCCGATAATATACTTTTGAGCGGGAACGACTACATTGAAATGATAACGCTCATTGGCGGTCAGCACTTCTATATTTTGTATTGGTTGACTTAATAATGATATTATTGCATCTGCAGTAAGTCTCACATCAAAACTAAATAGTTCCTGTGCTTTTAAAATAGACTGAATTCCTGAATAACCCAGCTTAAGTATATTATTTTTTGTGTTAATGAAGAGGGTGTCATCTTTAGACAGAGAAGTTTTGCTTTGGGCCTCTATAAAAATGGAAAGGATGTAAGATGTATCCTTTTTATTACAACAGCATATAAAAGATAAATATGGTTTTAGTGTACCAGTAAAAGGCAAATCATTCATTTCAATTCTGCGTGTGCTATCAAAATAGTCAACACTATCTGCTTTAACTTTTTGCCCTAGAGCCTGCCCAAAAAATAACATAACGCATACTACAGCCAGCGTTGCTTTCATACGGAAGTTTTGTATCAAATAAATAACTCTTAAAATTAAAATATCTCTTTCTCAGTGGCTTTCCGCTCATCAATTAGTGCAAGGTGAATTATCTGCGTCCAGTTTTTGCCGGTAGTCAGGTAGGGTTATATAAATGCCGCCAAACCGGGAAGGCATTGGACAGGCTAATAAGATAGACGAGATTCCTATGAAAAGCCACTCTAGAAATTGATCTTGCGCATTTCTATAATTGAAGTGCGTTAAGTGAGAGCTCACTAAATAGTAGGCTCTCACTTTTTTATTGTGATGTTGTGTGATTGAAAAATGCGTCAATGTATTTACTTTTTAGCCACAGATGATTTAGTGCCTGCTTTACCATTTATTTTCAAGATCGTTAAAAAGCGTCCTTCGGGGAGATATCGGGCAGATGCATAATATAGCTTTAAAATGCCGCCTTGGTGATCGGCATGCAAAATATCTTTCACATTTATGATCATAGCTTTGCCTGCTTTATCGGTAAACGTCCATTCTTTAATTAACTTATTATTTTCATCTTTAACCATTATTCGTCTACCAGTACCAATAGCACCACATTGACTGTATTCAACAACAAGCTTATCATTCATGTTATCCAGATTTAAGTCAACCGGTTTTGACATAGCTGTCTTTGAATGTTCATAGGCTGTGAAAACAAGTTTGGAGTTTAAATACACTGAGTAGCTGTCCCCACCAAGCGTGAATGATAAAAGGATAAAACAGCATGCGATAAGCCCTCCCGCTAAACATGTTTTTTGTTTAATAATTAAATGTTTCATATACAATAATTTAGACCTCAAAGGAACTTTAATACAGCACGCTGCAACACTCAACTTTGACCACCTGACTCAATACCTTGACGAAATGAAAGATTAATAATGACACTTTAAAAGGCTTGCAGTAAATACATAAAAAAAACGCCGGTGTTGCCGGCGTTTCAATTTATATTATCAATAGTCTAAAAATATCTTATCGGTCGAACGCCTAAAACAGTTGCTTTATCTACCACTTCTGCTACACCAGTCTCAAAGGATTGAGCCCACGCGGAATCCGCACCGCTTTCTGTTGAACTCCATCTTTCTGCAGCATTAAACCCGGTGGCAACCCGGTGCTGATATAAAAGATTTAGTTCATCTTTTGAGGGCAGGTACCAATCTGAGTAACCATTGTAAGTTAACCGGCTACAAAGCCTGGCAGCAATGCTATCGGTGGAGCATGCGTTAACAATAATATTAGTGTTTGATTTCCCTGCACCTATTTCCGCTGTAAGGCCAGCTATGCTTTTGCCTTTACAGCCCCAAATACCTTGAAGACCTATTCCCTGCTTTGCAGCAATAATACCATGCTGGCCTGCGGCATCAAGCCATATTATAATACCTCCGCCAAAAGCATCTTCAAGCTTTACAGATTTTATGGTAAAAACGACCTGTTCACTATAAAAAGTACGATTGCCAACCACGGCATATGCCCTTGCGTAATAAGTTGTACTGGGCAACAGCTCTTTAAAATGAGAGGTGAAGTTGCCCACTCTCATTGTATCTGCTTTGAACTTTTTATTGGCAGTTGTTGGGTTTTGATCAATACTTACTACAAAACCTTCTTCGCTTAACGTTTCAGTACCGCTATAGCTAAAGCTTGCTGTAGCAGTTGCTTTGGAGGTGCTTATACTTCCTACGCTGGCATTTGTTAAAGAGTCTCTAGCGGGGTTTACAACAATCGGGGAATCAACCACGATGGTATCTACAATAATTGTAGTGTCAACAATAACCGTCGTATCAATCACAATTGTTGTATCAATTGCAATGGGTGGCGTTGGGGTAACCGGCAATACTTCGGGTGTTTTTTTACAGCTGTATACTGCTACGCTTACAATAAATAAAACGAATAGGAATTTGTAAAGTTTCATAAGGTTAAAAAGGTTTGAGATTAGCAATATCGCTAATCGAAAGGTTTGGTAATTTTGTTGATAACGAAAGATTTAGATAAATATTTTATTGATGTAAAAATCCTTTAAAGAAAAACGAATTAATTGTTCAACTATTGGGGTTTATCATATCGCTTTTTAGATAACTAATTTAGATAATTTCTGCTTATAACTCCTGTAAAACTGATTATGTAATAGCTTCATGCATTATAAACACAACCTCATGAAAATAAAACACTCCTTCAGCATATTATGCACTTTACTGCTCTGCAATTTACTTGCGGTTAGCCAAAGCAACCCAAAAGGCTTTAAATATATCGACAAAGCCAACATGGATCAATCCGTTAAACCCGGAGAGAATTTTTATTTGTATGCCAACGGAACATGGATCAACAAGAACCCGGTACCTGCCAGCAAAACACGTTGGGGAAGTTTTGATATGCTTAGAGAAGAAAGCCTGCAACGCTTACAAATTCTTTTAAAGGAGGCTGCATTGCATACATCCACTAACCGTCTTAATCAAATGGTTGGTGATTATTACACCAGCGCAATGGATAGTGCCAGTATTGAGGCACAGGGCCTAAAGCCTATACAAACCGAGCTTGATCAAATCAATGGCATCGGCACTTTACAAGGCGTTATCGATGAAGCCGCAGTATTGCGAACAAAAAGTCTCGGCAGTCCCTTGTTTGGTTTAAATGTATTGCCGGATAGAAAAAACGTCACTCAGTATATTCCACAAATCAGCCAGGGCGGTACAACATTGCCGGATAGAGATAATTACTTAAAAGATGATGCAAGAAGTTTGAAAATTCGTGAAGCTTATAAAACTTATCTATACAAGTTATTCATGCTGTCAGGTGATGATACAGTCAACGCATTAATGAGTACTAATGCGGTTATGCGTATTGAAACGGCATTAGCTAAAATGCAGTATCCACGTGCGGAAATGCGTGATCCGTATAAATTGTATAATAAGTTTTCAATAAAAGATTTATCTGAAACCACGCCATTATTAAACTGGACTGACCTCTTAGTAAAAATGCAGGTAAATGGTGCAGATAGCGTGTTAGTAAATAATCCCGGATTTATTAAAGCAGCAGATGCCTTGCTTACTGGTGTGCCCTTAAAAGATTGGAAAAGCTATTTGAAATGGAATGTCCTTAAAACTAGTGCACCTTTTTTAACAAGCACATTTGTTGAAGAAAATTTTAAATATACACAGGCACTTACCGGTCAAAAAGAACAGACACCACGCTGGCAGCGTACCGCAGCGCTTATTGATAATACACTTGGTGAAATGCTCGGTCAGCTTTATGTTAAAAAATATTTTAAGCCTGAGGCGAAGCAACGTATGCAGGAGTTGGTTGACAATCTTTCTACCACTTTTGAAGAACGCATAAAACTGCTGGACTGGATGAGTGAGGATACCAAGAAACTCGGGCTTGATAAACTTCATGCCTTTACACGAAAGATTGCTTACCCCGATAAGTGGAAAACTTATGATGGCGTTGTAATAACAAAAGATAATCTCATGCAGAACATGCTCAACGCAAATGTTTGGGCATACAACGACGCTGTTAACAGGATGGGCAAGCCGGTAGATAAAACACAATGGAGCATGACGCCGCCTACTATTAATGCGTATTATAATTCATCAAACAATGAGATCGTTTTTCCTGCAGCAATTCTTCAGTTTCCCTTCTTTGATTTTGGCGCCGATGATGCTGTTAACTATGGCGGTATCGGTGCAGTCATCGGTCATGAAATGACACATGGCTTTGATGACCAGGGCCGCCAGTTTGCTGCTGATGGTAATCTTAAAGATTGGTGGACAAAAGAAGATGCAGATAAATTTAAAAGTCGTGCAGATATGGTAGTGAATCAATACAACAACATGACTGTGCTTGATACTGTTCATGTAAATGGCAAACTCACACTTGGTGAAAACCTGGCAGATCTTGGCGGCCTCAGTATTGCTTATGAGGCTTTCACTAAAACAAAACAGTTCAAAGAAAAGAAATTGATTGATGGCTTTACGCCGGCGCAACGTTTCTTTTTGAGTTGGGCACAGGTTTGGCGCAGCAATGCCTTGCCTGAAACACAGGCGCAGCTTATTCTTACAGATACTCATTCACCCGGCATGTATCGTGGTAACGGCCCAATAGTAAATATGGATGCCTGGTATGATGCCTTTAATATTGAGTCTTCATCTAAAATGTTTGTTGCAAAAGATAAGCGCATCAGGGTTTGGTAACAAGCATAAGGTGTTGTTGGAATTTAATATTGAGTAGGGATATTATCAATTTAATTCCTTTAATTAATTAGATGATTTAATTAGGCAAGTTTGGTTATTTAAAAGATTAAGAATGCAAACCTCTCCCAGGAATTATAGCGGCTTTTGATGGCTGCCTTGATGTTGATGTAACATAATGGTGGCATCAACATTGTACAATTTCTGATTACAAAATTAATTGTAGGCCGCTTCATTGGTAAACTAATCATACATGGCTATAAAGGATACTATAGTTTGTGAAAATGTAAAATGGCTGGAAGTTGTTGCGCCGGATGCACAGGAAATAGAACAACTAAGTAAAGATTATCATTTACACTATCAACTGGTGAAGGATTGCATGGAACCGGATCATTTGCCTAAATACGATGAAGTTGATGATGTAAACTTTTTAATCCTTCGGTATTTTGATCATGGCTTTGATAAAAAAATGGCTACGATACAGGAGATCAGTAATAAAATTGCTGTTTTTTATACGAAGGAATTTATAATAACTATACATAAAGAGCCCATAGAATTTTTAAACACTATCCAAGACAAGTATATACAAAAACGCAGATACACAAGTGCAGAAGAAGTAATTACAAAAATACTGTGGTATGCGCTGGAAAGCTTTGATGCGCCGGCAGAGCGCCTGTCAGAAGAAGTTGATTTTTTTGAAGATCGTATTCTGTTACGCACAGTTTCAAATGAGCAGGTAGAAGCACTATATTATATAAAACGCCAGGCCTCGATATCACAAAAAATTTTGATGCTAATGGCTGAGCCAATTAATCACATCAGAACAATTCCCCAGGATGATCCAGCTTTACAGGATGTAAAAGATCAACATCTAAAGCTGCTAACCCTGTACAATCAAACGCTGGACGATGTCAATAATCTAATGAATCTTTACATGTCCTTTGCAGCGCAAAAAACAAATGATGTGGTTAAGGTGCTTACCATCTTTTCCGTATTCTTTATGCCACTCACTTTTATTGCTGGTATTTACGGGATGAATTTCAATTTTATGCCCGAACTTAGAAGTAAATGGGGTTATCCTATCGTACTGTTCCTGATGGTTGTTGTTACCATAGTGATTTATGTATGGTTTAAAAAGAAAAGGTGGCTATAATCTATTTGAAAAGAGGTTATACCGGGAGCTTAATGCAATTAAGAGAAAGTAATATTACTTTGGGATGGAAAAGTAAAATGTTGAACCTTTTCCTACTTCGCTTTCAACCCACACGCTTCCATTATGAGCAGTAATTATTTTACGGCATAAGAACAAACCTAATCCCATGCCTTCCAGATTTTTGGTTTGTTCTGCTCTAAAGAACCTGTTGAATATGTAAGGTTGTTGATCTTTGGCAATGCCAAGACCATTATCTTTTACAGCTACAGTTACACTTTTATCATCATGTTTTACCGAAAGTTCAACATCTGTTTGTCCTTCAGAATATTTAATACCATTGCT
>JBDSRT010000082.1:0-2685 GCA_039929165.1 Ginsengibacter sp. | reverse complement strand
CAGCCATCAAATCTGCCGGGAGTTTCTACATATCGACGGGCTTGCGTAGCGCCAATCTCTGAGGTGAAGTATCCAAGTAAAGTTAACTCTTTCATCATTCTAAAATAATGAGAAGGATCATCGGGCTTTTTACTTTTCATATAATCCTGTTGCTCTTTATCTAGTTTTACCAATAGATCGTGCCTTTGCTCAGGCGTAGCTTCCCCAAAAGACTTACTATAAGTCTTATCGCTGAGATCATCTAATTTCTTCATACCATCAAAGAAAATCTTTTGATCTTTTTCGTTATAACAGTCGTTCACCATCACCTGCATAAAGCTGCCAACTTTTGCAGCTTTTGCGCCAGGTGTTTTAGTTGCAGGCAAAATTGTTTCGGCTACTTCGTCAAGATAGGCTGTATCACCTTCGGCAAACGCCATCTTTTTTCCGGTTTCACTTTTACATCCGTTTAAAAAGAAACTGGACCCTACGATTGTTCCGCCAAGTAATAAGGAAATGTGCTGTACGGCATCTCTTCTGTTCATAATATTTATTTTGAAAATAAATTAATGTCAGGCTTTAAGGCTGAAACCCTGCCTGTATTCTCTTTTTATAAATTGATTTACATCGTCAAAGTTTGACACCTTCATGTTGTTGTTATCCCACAGGAGCTTAATATTTCTACCGGGGTAATTAAAACCTCTGTCGTTGCCGCTTCTTGGTGTTCTGATGTCCTGCGCCCTGATAGCCAGGTTTGCCATAAGTAATGCTTCAGTCAAAGGGCCTGCAACATCAAAGGGCGAACTCAATTCTTTTTTGCCATAACCTGCAATACAGCCTTCAACCCATTGTGCATAGTGGCCATCATCTCCATCTTTAACCCTGGCAATTGTTTGTGGTACCTTAACCTCGTTGTTTCTTGATAATGGCAACAGTTTAGGATCAATACCATACGTGCCACACATCATTTTACCTTTTGTGCCTATGAACAATGTGCCGTTACCACCATCACCAAATACGTCATTCGGCCCAAGTTCTACAGGACGTTCAGGCTGTATACCGCCATCCATCCAATGCAGGGTTACAGGGCCTTTGGTCTTATTTGTTTTTGGAAAGGTCATGGTAACATTGCTTGAAGGTGGACAACTTTCAGGGAAATAACCTCTTTTAAATTCATCAACATATACACTGCCAACGCTGGCCTGAACATCATTGATGTACTGGAGATTTAGTACACTAAAGGCAGGTGCAACAATGTGGCAACCCATATCTCCCAGTGCGCCGGTACCATAATCCCACCAGCCACGCCAATTAAAAGGCACAAGCTTTTCAACATAATCTTTATAAGGAGCCGTGCCTAACCAAAGATCCCAGTCAAGTTCTTTTGGTACGTCTGCTTTGGCAGTTGGCCAGGGTATTCCTTGTGGCCATACTGGTCTGTCCGTCCAACAATATACGGTATGCACATCACCAATTGTACCGGCATTATACCATTCCATTAACTGCCTAACACCGTCGCCTGATGCACCCTGGTTTCCCATTTGTGTAACCACTTTATATTTTTTGGCAAAATTGGTTAGCGTTCTGGCCTCAAATACATCATGTGTTAAAGGTTTTTGTACATATACATGTTTGCCAAGTTGCATGGCATTGCCTGCAATAACCGCATGGTTATGATCTGGCGTAGATACTGAACAGGCGTCAAAATTTTTTGATTCTTTATCTAATAATTCACGCCAATCTTTATAATATTTTGCATTCGGGAAATTCTTCCTGGTGGTGGCCGATCTTCTTTCATCAACATCGCACAAAAATGCAATTTCAGCCTTACCGCTTTTAAAGAAATTAGCAATATCACTTTCACCTTTACCGCCGGCACCTATACCAGCGACAATTAATTTATCACTTGGTGCTGTAAATCCTTTACCACCTAGAACATGCCGTGGCACAATCATAAACCCTGCCGCCGCAAGAGCCGTATTTCTAATAAATTCCCTTCTTGAATTATCAAGTGGTGCTATTGGTTTTTTTTCTTCCATAATATTAGTGCTTATTAAAGATTTTGTTTTTTAAGTTCTGAAACTGCATGATCAGCAGCTCTCGCCGTCATGGCCATATAGGTTAGTGAAGGGTTTACACATGCTGCAGAAACCATAAAGGCGCCATCGGTTACAAAAACATTTGGTGCATCCCATATTTGGTTCCATTTATTTAATACAGATGTTTTTGCATCAAGGCCCATTCTTGCCGTCCCCATCTCATGAATACCTCTTCCCATTGTGCCATCGCCTTCATAGCCTTTTACATTTTTTGCTCCGGCAGCTTCCAGCATTTCTATAGCATCATTTTTCATGTCAACTCTCATTTTCTTTTCGTTCTCTTTCCATTCGCAATCAAATGATAACACATTCAATCCCCACTTATCTTTTTTGCTTTTATCAAGCGTCACTTTGTTATCATGATAAGGCAAGATTTCTCCAAAGCCTCCCATACCAATTCCCCATGGTCCCGGTTCACCTAATTCATCTTTGAATGCCCCACCAATCTGTAATTCAGGAATATCCCTGCTCCAGCCTGACCGGCTTGCGCTTCCCTGGTAGCCAAAGCTTCTTATATAATCTCTTTTATCAGTATTTGTATTTCTAAAGCGTGGGATATAAAAACCGTTGGCTCTTCTGCCATAATAGTATTTGTCTTCATAACCGT
>JBDSRT010000081.1:0-2677 GCA_039929165.1 Ginsengibacter sp. | reverse complement strand
AATACAAGGCATTGCGTGAACTCTATTTCTATGAGATTTTTAAAAGACGAAATGGCGTGATTACCTAAAAATCAAATTTTTTTCTGCAGGTTGGTTGGCATATTTAATAGTATAATAAAAGAACAATAGGCTTTTCCTGACTTTACGGTTTTGTAGAATAACCCTGGTTCTAAAATTAGACGATGATACATTTAAAGAACAAAGGATTGACGCTTGTTTTCGCCGTTCTATTTATAATTACACTGGCAGGACAAATAGTTTCGGGATTGAAAGAATATAATAAGGATATGGCTGATAAAGGTGGCCAGCCTTTGTCTCTTGCTGGGTATGTAACGTCTGGTCATTTCCTGTCATCTACTTTCGAAAATTGGGAAAGTGAATTTTTACAGATGGCGCTGTACGTTGTGTTGCCAATATTTTTATATCAAAAGGGATCTTCAGAATCAAAAGATCCTGATGCGATGGAAGATGTTGATAAAGACCCTGACCAACAAAGAGTGAATGCCCCATGGGCGGTAAAAAAAGGCGGATGGATTTTAGGTGTGTACAAGCATTCGTTATCAATAGTTCTATTGATTTTTTTTGTGCTTTCTTTTTTGTTGCATTGGCATGGAAGTATGAAAGGTTACAACGAGGAACAGTCTTTAAAAAACTTGCCATCGGTAACCGCCGGTCAGTATTTAGGCAATAGCCGTTTTTGGTTCGAATCATTTCAGAACTGGCAAAGTGAATTTCTTTCGATTGTTGTGATGGTGGTTCTAACGGTGTACTTGAGACAGGTAGGATCGCCAATGTCCAAACCGTTAGACACACCTTACGGGGAACGTTCGTAATTAAATATGAAATAATAAAATCAAATAATCGAATGGAAAAAAGTGAAAAAGCCATTTTTGCAGCAGGTTGTTTTTGGGGCATTGAATATTATTTTCAAAAAGCTAAAGGCGTGCTTTCAACGGCTGTTGGCTTTACTGGTGGCGATACTGTCAATCCAACTTACCAGGATGTATGCAGCGGAAAAACCGGTCATGCAGAAGCAGTAGAAGTAATATTCGATCCGGCAATAACATCGTTTGAAACTTTGGCAAAACACTTTTTTGAAATTCATAATCCTGCGTTGATAAAAAAAGAGTCAGACAAACGAAGCCAGTACCGGTCATCAGTTTTTTATTGCAGTGAAAAACAAAAAATGATAGCAGGAAAGTTGGTTGAAATACTTAAAGAAAAAAATTATGAGGTTGGAACAGAAATAAAAAAAGCCGAGGTGTTTTATAAAGCCGAAGACTATCACCAAAGCTATTACGACAAAAAGGGTAGAGATGATTACGGCTATCGATATAAAAAGAAGTTTTAAATAAAGCAGTTTATATAAAGATTGTGGGTTATTATAATTGCTGTTAAATAATTCATTTGAGAAAAGAGTTTAAATTATAAAAATTGTTGTGGCTGGGATTTTTCGTGATACACTTAGCGTCATTACTACAATGGCGCTATTTTTTTGTTTTAGAAACTGGAGGCCCGGTATCATTAAAACACACAAACGTTATACTTACGTGATATGTTTTTTATGGTATAAGCTAATCTTTGCGAATACTCTTTGGCAGCATTTGCACTTCGCAAAAAAATCAAAGAATCGTTAATCAAAATAAAGTAAAACTCATGAAAAAATTAATGTTTGCATTGGCAATTGTAATAGTTGCCCTCGGCTGTAATAAAAATGATATGGAAAAGCCACCCGAACCTAAAATACGGTCATTACCCAATCACCTGGCAAGTGCCACAGAAATTGACACCGTTAATGCGACGGCTGTGCTTCCGCTTTATCGTGGTCAGGATGCTTATGGCGGAGATGTTTATTATATTATCACAGAATCAAATGATGTTGATGAATCCATTAAACTGGGTTTAAACTGGACGCCGAAACTGGTGCATGCTTTTGGAACAAAGGCTGTGCAATCAGCTACTGTAGTTACTGGCGGCCCGAAAAATCCAAATGATTTTCCAATCTTAAAATTTTCTGGAAATGTAGATTTTGCCCCGGAAAAGAAACTCGTTCCCGGCCCGGATCTTTTTCCTCTTGATCCGGCTACTGAACCCGGTTCCGTAGGCGATGCCAATTACAGTCCTCTTGTGTCTTATGATGGTAAAATATTATTTAATGCCTCTCACCTGGCAAACAGTACCGGCGTGCATGAGAAAGTTATTAGCATGGATAAAGAGAAAATGACGGTTAAGCTTGATTTAACAAGAGGTTTTTATGAAGGGTTTCCCATCCTTTATTCCAGTACCGAAACATCTGATAATGATCTGGCAGCGCTTGAAGGCGGAACATTTACGCCTAATTTAAATGCAGCCCCAAACCCGGCTGATGATAAATCTTTTCGCTCTGCAAGAGAAGCGTTGATACCTGTTATCAATGGGCCTATGGGTAAAGATAATCCTCAAAGGCAAGGCCTTCGTTCAGCAGTGGCCGGAGAAGGCGATCCATTAAATATTTTTCAGGAGCAGGCCGGTTGTGAAAACGCTGATGATCCCGGATCATTTTGTGATGCCGCGGCTTACAGTCCTTTATGGGATGTACACCCGGTTTTATGGACTGAGGATGCAATTAAATCAGGTGCAAGAGTGCGTGTAACTACCGATAAAAGGGAAGTAATTGCCCCAATAAATATTATCGAAT
>JBDSRT010000080.1:0-6196 GCA_039929165.1 Ginsengibacter sp. | reverse complement strand
TAAGATCAAACTTAAAATATACATGGAACAAAATACTTCTTTACAACAGCAGTTACTTGAAGCAGGTGTACACTTTGGCCACTTAAAAAAGAAGTGGAATCCAAAAATGCTTCCTTACATCTTCGCTGAGAAAAAAGGAATTCACATTATTGACCTAAACAGAACAGTTGAAGGTTTGCAGGAAGCGGCGGCAGCTATGAAGTCTATCGCTAAAAGCGGTAAAAAGATCATGTTTGTTGCTACAAAAAAACAGGCTAAAGAAATTGTTACGGAATGTGCTAAGCGTGTGAATATGCCATTTGTTACTGAAAGGTGGCTTGGTGGTATGCTTACTAATTTCAATACAGTTCGTAAGAGTGTAAAGAAAATGCAGAGTATTGAAAAAATGCTGAATGATGGAACCTTAGATAGCATTACCAAAAAAGAACGTTTAACGCTTGCCCGTGATAAGGAAAAAATGGAAAAGGTTCTTGGTGGTATTGCACAAATTAGCCGTGTTCCTGCTGCGTTGTTTCTTGTTGATATAGGCCATGAGCATATCGCTTTAGCAGAAGCCAGACGTTTAAATATCACGACGTTTGGTATGGTGGATACTAACTGCGATCCCAACAAGGTTGAATTCTCTATACCGGCAAATGATGATGCAACAAAATCTATCGCAATTGTTACCAATTACATTGTCGCTGCAATTGCAGAAGGTTTAGCAGAACGCCAGGCACAAAAAGATGATGAAACTGAAGATTCTGATGATTCCGGTAATAACGAAATGAGGTTTGATGTTGGTGATGATGAAAGTCAGCGTAGAAGAGGTTCAGATAATGCAGGCGCACCGGCTGGTGGCAAGGGTCGTGGACCTGCAGGTACACAAAAACGCAGAGTTGCGGGACCTGGAGCAGGTGGTAACAGACCCGGTGGACCCGGAGGAAGACGTTAGTCCTTTCAAGTCAAAAGTCATCAGATCTGTAGTATGGGAATGATGCCTATCAAAATTCTATAATTCAAAACTTATCATATTTAAATGACAACTACAACTATAACAGCAGCCGATATAAACAAGCTGCGTCAGCAAACCGGCGCCGGCATGATGGATTGCCGTAAAGCTTTAACAGAAAGCAATGGAGACTTTGAAGCAGCGATAGATTACTTGAGAAAGAAAGGTCAGAAAGTGGCGGCTTTACGTGGCGATAGAGATGCTAAGGAAGGCGTGATCATTGCACAGACTTCTTCAGATCATAAAGTTGGTTTTATCATTAACGTAAGCTGTGAAACAGATTTTGTTTCAAAGAATGAAGAGTATGTTCAGTTCGCAAAATCTATAATGGATGCTGCTATTTCCAATGATGTAAAATCTGTGGATGACTTAAATGCTGTAAAACTTGGCAATGAAACAGTTGCTGATAAGATCAACGAGCAGGTGGCTAAGATCGGCGAAAAGATTGGCGTTACTAAGTTTGAAAGAGTGGAGGCAGATTATGTTGCGGCTTATATACATGGTGCTTACAGGATGGCCGTGCTTGTAGCTTTTAATAAAGATGCAGGTGAGGCTGGTAAAGATGTAGCTATGCAGATTGCAGCTATGAACCCAATAGCTGTTGATCAAAATTCTGTGCCTGCTGAAACTATTGCAAGAGAAAAAGATATTGCTATTGAACAAGTTAAAGCTGAAGGCAAACCGGCTGAAATGGCTGAAAAAATTGCAATGGGTAAGATCAATAAGTTTTTTAAAGAAAATACTTTATTAGCGCAGTCTTATGTAAAAGATGCTAATATATCAGTAGCAGATTATCTTAAAACAATTGATAAAGATTTGAAGGTTACTTCGTTTAAGAGAGTTGCTCTAGGGTAAATTCTTACAAATATTTTAAAAGGCTATCAAAATTTGGTAGCCTTTTTTGTTTGTAGCCTGATAAGAACAGAATGATTTCCGTGATTTAGATATAATATATCTTGCAGCCGTCAAAATAAAATCTCAAAACAAAAAGATATAATGCTTCCTAAGTTTAAACGTATTCTTCTAAAGCTTTCCGGTGAATCATTAATGGGTAATAAAAATTTTGGACTTGATTCAGATGTGATCAGTCAATATGCCCGTGATATCAAATCAATAACAGAACTCGGCGTACAGGTTGCAATTGTTATAGGTGGCGGCAATATTTACAGGGGAATGAATGAAGCTGAAACGGGAATTGAAAGAGCGCAGGGAGATTATATGGGCATGCTGGCAACGGTTATAAATGGTATGGCTTTACAAAGTGGTTTAGAAAGAATTGGTGTCTATACAAGATTGCAAAGCGCTATAAAAATGGAACAAATTGCAGAGCCTTATATCAGGCGCAGAGCAATACGGCATCTTGAAAAAGGAAGAGTTGTAATTTTTGGAGCAGGAACCGGTAACCCTTATTTTACAACAGATACAGCCGGCTCGCTGAGAGCTATCGAAATAAAAGCAGACGTCATTTTAAAAGGTACAAGAGTTGATGGCATTTATACTTCTGATCCTGAAAAATTTCTTGATGCCCGAAAGTATGATCACGTGACATTCGCAGATTGTATTACAAAAAATCTTCGGGTGATGGACATGACAGCCTTTACACTTTGCATGGAAAATGAATTGCCCATTATTGTGTTCAACATGAACGCACCGGGCACATTGCTTCGGGTTGTCACCGGCGAAAAGGTTGGCACAATGGTTACCGGGTAGCTCAGTGTTAATCCGTAGCAATCTAATGTCTCTTGCTATGCCCGATATTTTTTTTACATTCACCATACGGCTACTTGTACTCTATTGTTAATTGGATATGGCTATTTCGTGGATACTGGCAATCATCTTGGTAATAATATTAGGTATCAGTATTGCCTTTGCGCTACGTGTATTTTATAACAGCTCAGGTGACATGCGTAAATATAGCGATGCAGCTGAAACAAATCTGTTGTCCGTTATGTCAAAAAAAGATAAGAAGGGAATTGCCAGTGAGATGAAGTTAAAAATTTCTGAACTTGAAGATGCTTTAGAAAATTACTCTAACCAATTTAAAAGAGTACATCACCGCATAGAATTACTTGAAAGAGAACCCGTTAAAACTCATAAAAAAGAGGCTGAAATGGATTGGGAAAATGCGTATCGCCAGGAAAAACTAGACCGGGAAAATATTGAGCTTGAATTAGCTGACATTACGGATGCATTGCGCCATGCAGAAGAAAAACTTTTAATCAGCGAAGAAAACTCACAATTTCTTTCAAGTTTGGAAAGTAAACTTGAACGGCAATCAAATGAATCGCATATTCTGCAAAACAAAATTGAGGAATTACAGAGAAGAATGGTTGGCGCCGAAAACAAGGAAAAGGAATTAATGGAAGAATTGGAATATGCAAAAAAAATAGAGCAGGAGTTTAACGCACTGCAAAAAAATTATAACTCGTTAATCAGCGAAAATGATGATCTGCACCAGCAGGTAACAACGCTAAGTGAAAATGAAACTTTATTGGCGCAAACAAAACAAAAACTAACAGAATTTGAAAGTATGCTTGATGCGCATGATCTTGAAAAAACTCAAATTAAAAATACTGTTGATACTATTCTTGCTGAGAACATTGCTCTTAGCAAAAAGCTTAAAGACTTTTTGGAAAAATTTACTGAAGAGAAATACGCCCATTGATCTTACCTGATAAACCACATGCCCATAAATACAGATATAGCAAGTATACGGAAGGAGTATCAACAATATTCGTTAGATGAAAATGAAGTAGATGCTGATCCTATACCACAGTTTGCAAAATGGTGGAAAGCCGCAACAGAAAGCAAGATTGTAGAGCCAAATGCAATGACATTGGCAACCTGTAGTGCAGCAGGTGCGCCATCTGCAAGAATTGTATTGCTTAAAACTTTTACCAATAAAGGTTTTATTTTTTTTACAAATTATGAAAGCAGGAAGGGCGCTGAGATTCAAGAAAATCCTAAGGCAGCGCTTATTTTTTTCTGGAAAGAATTAGAAAGGCAGGTAAGAATTGAGGGGACTGTAAGTAAGATAAGTGAAGATGATTCTGATGAATATTTTGCATCAAGACCAAACGGCAGTAAGATAGGTGCCTGGAGTTCGCCTCAAAGCAAAGTCATAATTTACCGTGATATACTAGATGAAAACGTTAAACAATTTGAAACAAGATTCGCTAATGGTAATACAATAGATCGACCACCCTATTGGGGCGGTTATATTGTTGAACCAAAAATGATGGAATTTTGGCAGGGAAGACCTAGCCGTTTACACGATAGAATTAGATATAGTGCAGAAAAAACCGGCTGGAAAATAGAACGGCTGGCGCCTTAATTAAGCTTTCTCTTGTGTCTTCTTTACAGTTTTTGTTGCTGCTTTTGCAGGTCTGCTTTTCCCAAAAGAACCTTTAAATATTTTACCTTTCTTTGTCTTAGAATCACCTCTTCCCATTGTACTGAAATATTAAATTGTTAAACCGCAAATGTAGCTAAAAACCCATTAGGGCGTTGATTTACATAAAAAAAAGCAAGATAAAGTTATCCCGCTTTCTCTTTATATAATTAATTAACCAGGATTAAATTTTGCCGGACAGTTCTTTACCTGCTTTAAACTTGGCTACTTTTTTAGCTTTGATTTTAATAACTGCCCCTGTTTGTGGATTACGACCATTTCTTGCTGCTCTTTTACTTACAGAAAAAGTTCCGAAGCCAACCAACGTAACTTTTCCACCACCTTTTAAAGTCTTTGTAACTGCTTCTACAAAAGAATCCAGTGTAGCGTTTGCCTGTGTTTTTGTTACACCTGCATCGTCAGCCATTTTTGCTATTAATTCAGCTTTGTTCATAGTTAATTTTTTTGATTTAATAACAACAAATATATAGGGTTTTTTTAAGCAGCAAAACTATTTAATATTTTTTTTTAACATGTGCGATGCCCTATAAGCCGCATGCAGCATGGTTTTGAAAGAATAAGCTTCTAAAAATTATCAACATCGTTATGCACAAACATGAGATTGGCGTGAGTATTAGTAAATGTTAAGTTTATTGTGGTACTAAAAACGTGATACTAAAAATCATCTTTATACCACCTGTTGCATTAAAGTTCCATAAGCTATAAATGCATTGCCCCACTTTTTAAATGCTTTTAGCCGTTGATCTTCGGCATATTTGGATTGATACAATTCATATTTTTTTCTATCATCAGTACTTAATTGTATGATGTATGTTGAGCTTCTATCCTCTTCAAGATTTAGCAGTTTAAATATTTTACAGTCTATAAAAAGTTGAGTTTTCAAGATTTCAGCAATATGTTCCTCTTGTTGCCATTGCAACCATGCTTCTTCTATTTGGTGATCAACTTTAACAGAGAGGTTATGTACAATCATATATTAAGATCTAAATAAACCGGGCAATGATCGCTATGTTTTACTTCAGGAAAGATCTTTACATCAGCAATATAATCAGCGAGATTTTTGGTGACAGTGATATAATCTATGCGCCAGCCTTTATTTTCCAGCCGTGTCGTCGGTCTTAGCACATGCCACCAGGTATATTGATGTGGCTCTTTATTTAAATGCCGGAAGCTATCAATATAATCGTTGTCTAAAAATTTAGTAAGCCAGGCTCTTTCCTCCGGTAAAAATCCTGTGGTCTTTTTATTGGCAACAGGATTATGTATATCTATTTCCTTATGTGCGATGTTATAGTCACCACATACCACTATTTTTTTTCTTTTTTTACGAAGTAAGTTAAGATACCCGTTAAATTCCTCCAGCCAGGTGTACTTATAAACCTGCCTTGCTTCGCCACTGGTACCCGAAGGAAAGTAAGCACAAACAACTGTAATGTCGCCAAAGTCTGCACTCATGATCCTTCCTTCAAAATCACTTTGTTCGATCTTGTTACCATAGATAATATTAGTTACTGGTAATTTTGTTAAAATAGCGACGCCGCTGTAACCTTTCTTTTGTGCACAAAACCAATATGATGTGTAACCCGCATTGGCTATAGCTTCAACAGCTATATCAGCCAGGTGAGCTTTTACTTCCTGCAGGCAAATAATATCTGCCGGATCTGTGGAAAGCCATTCCAAAAAGCCACGTCTTATAGCTGCACGTATACCATTTACATTATAGCTGATGATCCTCATAAATATTTTTTATTATGGATCAATATTATATAAACGGGTTAGATATCAGGTTAAAA
>JBDSRT010000079.1:0-8959 GCA_039929165.1 Ginsengibacter sp. | reverse complement strand
TACGATGTTATAACCTTTTTTTACAGCAGCCTGTAAAGCATAGCCATCTTTAATGTTCATCTTCCTGGCCATTTGTCCATCTTCAAGTACAAGTAAAGTTCCGTCTGTAAGCACACCATCAACATCCAATACAAATGTGCTGATCAATTTAAAATGCTCATACATGTTAGATGAAATATCTTGAAAATTATTAATCGGCATTAGCTATCAGTCAATGATTATATATTGAAGCCAGACATCTATGATGAAGTCTTTTCTCCAGTCACTACTTTTGGTTATCTCTCCATTCATAAACCCAGGAGCTTTGTATCATCTCTAAGTGACCTTCATTGCTTTCTTGAGGGTTGCCTTCAAAATTAGGTAGCTCCGTCACCCACTTTAAAAGGTCGGTAAATCTTATGCGATAGATTTTTCCTTCATTAAAGTCGTCGCCAAAACGTTCATACAATTTCATAGCGATATCTTCATAATCATTCCAATGTATTGGCGGTTCGTAAGTCGACATATAAAAATATTATTATTAAAAAGATTTAAGATTATTCTCCAAGAAACTGTGTTTGATCAGGTAAAGTAACAACAACTTCGCCTAAGCCAGGCTGCAAAACACATTGGCAACCTAACCGTGAGTTGAGCCTCGGATTAATTGCACGGTCAATAAAATCTTCTTCTTTATCACTTAACTCTTCAACCAAATCTTCTCCTTTCTCTACATATAAATGACAGGTGCTACAGGCGCAAACGCCACCGCAATTATGATGTAATTCTATATTATTTATAAGTGCGACTTCAAGAATAGATTGATCGGGATTGACATTTTCGATAGTAACCGGCTGCAAACCTTTCTGCTCAAACTTAAATGTAATGTTGTACATGTTTTTTCTTTCGGCTGCAAAATTAGGCTTTACACTTTAAAGTGTTTTTTGAAACCTTCTTATTTGAGCTGATGCAGCTTTAAAATACTTTCAGTTAGCTTCAAGTATATATATTTTAGATCGGGCTGTTTAGTGAGCAACTGTAAATGCTTGCCTAAGGTATAAATGTCTTCACGTACGGCCGGCCCGGTTTGTACCTCTTTTGCAGGCAATTTATTAATTCGGGCTGTTGTTTCATTTATTAATGGATACAACCTGGAAAAATCTAGATGCTCCGATGCGCAAAAATCTTCAGCAAGTGCATACAGGTGATTGGCAAAGTTACTTACCACCACGGCTGATATATGATATTTGACCCGTTCTTCATCAGTTGCGTAGCTAATATCTTTTGATATTGTTTCTGCAAAAGCTTTAATTTTTCCAATTGTTTCGGCCGTATTGCCATCAATTAAAAAAGGTATCGGTGGATTATTAGTATAATCCTTACTGAGGCTCAGCAGCGGATAAAGCACGCCATAGTTGCCTGAGATATTGTTTAATACATCTTTAGAAACTGAGCCTGCCGTATGCATAACCAGTTTGTTGCCAAGATGTACATTGTCATGGAGATGGTAAAGCACATTATCGTTTATAGCAAAAAGATAAACATCAGCCTCTTTATTTGCTGCAGTTATATCGTTGCCTGAATCACTTCCAAATTGTATCGCAAGTGCTTTGGCATGTTTGATATTTTTGCTGATAACCTGTAAAATCTCGTGGCCAGCCTTGTGAAAAGCTTTACCCAAAACCGTAGCAACGTTGCCTGAGCCTACAATCACAACCTTCATAATCTAATATTGTATTAGGTACAAAACTTTTAAAATGGCTGATCTAAAATGGATTTTTATAAAAGAACACTCTGCTTTTATAGATACAGTGGGAACGGGTCAAAGTGGTGTAATCAACAATTATCTAATGGTTTGCTTCAAAGGATTCCGTTAAATATAGGATTAAAATGCAACAGCAATAGGGAAGCCAAACAAATAGATTAAAACATATGTGGTGCATTCAGGCTATATTGCCTGTTTATGCATTTTGAATTTTAAACTAATATTGCAAAATTAGCCTACAATTTATTATTCTGTTAGGCCTTTAATTTTTTAGAGTACTGTACATTAAAATACAATAAAATTTTACATAATTAATATTTAGAAAAACACAGGGTAGGAAAAAATTCAACATGGCAAAGAACCTTTTAATAGTAGAGTCGCCTGCGAAAGCTAGAACAATAGAAAAAATTTTAGGTGAAGATTTTGAAGTAAAGAGCTGCTACGGTCATATCCGTGATCTGGAGAAGGATGATATGGGCATTGATATAAAAAATCACTTTTCACCTCGCTATAAAGTACATGAAGACAAGGAGAAAGTAGTTAAAGAGCTTAAACAACTCGCAAAAAAAGCAGGTGAAGTATGGCTGGCGTCGGATGAAGACCGGGAAGGGGAAAGTATAAGCTGGCATTTGGCAGAAGTGTTAGGGCTCGATCCAAAAACAACTAAGCGTATTGTCTTTCATGAGATTACCAAAAATGCAATTCAAAAGGCGGTTCAAACGCCGCGTACTATAAATATGGACCTCGTAAATGCCCAACAGGCACGTAGAATCCTTGACCGTATTGTAGGCTTTGAATTGTCGCCTGTATTATGGCGGAAGATCGGGATGCAAAGAAGTTTAAGCGCAGGCCGTGTACAAAGCGTAGCCGTAAGATTAATTGTGGAGAAAGAAAGAGAAATCAATCAATTTAAATCTACCAGCAGTTTTAAAGTAGAGGGCTTGTTCAGTGCTGAACAAAATAATCAACCGATCACTTTCAAAGCTGAAGACGGCCGGAAGCATGAAGTTGAAGCTGCAGAAAAGTTTCTTGAAAGTTGTAAAGGCGCAGCTTACACGGTCGTTGATATACAGGTAAAACCTGGTAAACGTTCGCCGGCAGCACCTTTCACTACATCAACACTTCAGCAGGAAGCGAGCCGTAAACTGGGCTATGGTGTTAGTAAAACCATGTTGCTTGCACAACGCTTATATGAAAGTGGTAAGATCACTTATATGCGTACCGATAGCGTAAATCTTAGTGATACTGCACTTGACGAAATGAAAGAAGAGATTAATAGCTCTTATGGTGAAAAATATTTACATGTTAGAAAATATAAAACAAAGAATGAAAGCGCTCAGGAGGCCCATGAAGCCATTCGGCCAAGCTATATAAAGAATAGCACTGATGATGATCCTGACAGCAGGCGACTTTACGAACTCATCTGGAAGCGAACTATTGCCAGCCAGATGAGTGATGCAGAACTTGAAAAAACAACAGCTAAAATATCTATCAGTACCAATAAAGATGAGTTAACAGCTTCTGGTGAAGTTTTGAAATTCGATGGTTTTTTAAAAGTCTACATGGAGAGCAGTGATGAAGATGAAGAACAAAACGGTGCAGCTCCGGTCGATTCTCAAAACGAAAGCAGGTTGCCCAAACTTAATGTTGGTCAAAAATTAAAATTAGAACAGCTAACCGCCACCGAGCGTTTTACAAAACCATCAGCAAGATATACAGAAGCATCGCTGGTAAAAAAACTTGAAGAATTAGGTATCGGCAGACCAAGTACTTATGCACCTACTATTTCAACCATTATCAAAAGAAACTACGTAGAAAAAAGAGATAAGGAAGGTTATAAAAGAGCTTTTAGAATTGTGAGGTTGAAGAATGACCAGGTAGAAAAACTTGAACAGGAAGAAAATACCGGCGTAGAAAAATCAAAGCTATTTCCAACCGATCTCGGGTTGGTTGTAACAGACTTTTTAAAACAGCATTTTGACGAAGTAATGGATTATTCTTTCACCGCGAACATTGAAGAGGAATTTGATAAAATCGCCGAAGGCAAACAATTATGGAGTAAAATGGTTGGCGATTTTTATGAGCCTTTTCATAAAGATGTAGAACACACGCTGGAGAATGCTGACCGTGCTAAAGGCGAACGTATATTGGGTACAGATGAAACCAGCGGTAAACCAATCTCCGCAAGAATGGGACGTTTTGGGCCCATGGTTCAAATAGGAAGCCAGGAAGACGAAGAGAAACCCAGGTTTGCAAAACTTAAGCCTACGCAAAGTATAGAAACTATTACAATTGAAGAGGCACTTGACTTATTTAAATTGCCAAGATCTTTAGGCGCTTTTGAAGACGTGGATGTTAGTGTGAACATTGGCCGCTTTGGACCTTATGCTGCTCATGATGGAAAATTTTATTCTCTCAATAAAGAGATGGATCCCTACACAGTTGAAATAGATGAAATAAGTCCCATGATTGCTGATAAGCGCCAGGCAAAGTCTGAACGTACTATTAAAGTTTTCGAAAAAGAAAAAATTCAAATATTAAAGGGGCCTTACGGCCCTTACATAAAGCAAGGCTTGCGAAATTATAAATTAAATAAAGAGCAACAGGAAAAAGCTGCTGATCTTAGTATTGATGAGGTTAAGCAGATCATTGAATATTTAAAAGCAAATCCTCCGAAAAAAACTGCTGCAAAAAGAAAGAAGAAATAGAAGTTGTGGCTGAATGCGTCCATTATTTATTTGCAGCGATGCTACCTTTTTCAAAATCGCTTTCTTAATTTTATAGCAGTGTAATCAAGTACCTCTGACTAAATTATGCCGTACCATGCAGGAAAACAAGGAAATTTCAGCTCTGTTTCATTTGATCGATGACCCTGACCAGGAAGTTTTTGAAACGGTAAGTGATAAGATCGTTTCACTTGGCCGATCGATAATCCCAAATCTGGAGAATTTATGGGAAAACACCATAAGCGAAGAAGTACAGGCGAGAATTGAAATGCTTATTCATAAACTTCATTTTACCGATCTTATTGCTGATTTTAATGTTTGGAAAAATAAGCCTAACGAGATCATACAAGGTGCGTTACTGGTATCCCGATATGGTTTTCCTGAAATGAGTAACACTTCTTCTTTGCAGGAAATAGAAAAGATCAGGCGTAACATCTGGCTGGAGCTCAACAGTTACCTGACACCATTGGAGCAGGTAAATGTAATTACCGGAATACTTTATAATTACAGTAAGCTTAAAGGTGTTGAAATATCTTACAACTCACCTGAAGATTTTTTCATTAACAAGGTATTGGAAAATAAAAAAGGCAATGCCATAGCTAACGGCATTATTTATCTTGCTGTTTGTGAACTGCTTGATATCCCGGTGCGTTCCATAAATATCCCAAAGCAATTCATTTTAGGCTACTTTGAAGTGGATCATAACACGGCGCATCCGTCAGGTGTTATTGGTTCAAAAATTAATTTTTATATAGATCCTTTGAACGGACAGATCTATTCACACAAGGATATTGAAAATTATTTTAAAAGAATTTCTGTGCCTCCTACAGCTTCTTATTTTAAACAACTTTCTAACAAAAGGGTCATTCAATATTTATTGGAGGAATTAAGTAAATGTTATGATGAAGAGCGTTATAATTATAAGCAAACCGATCTTTATCATTTGGCCAGCCTTCTGGATGAATAATAAAATCATTAATCATTTTTTTGCTTTTAATTAGCTATATGTTGCACTCAACAATATCTATACGGTTCTTGATTTTAATACTTGCTATAACAGGTATAGTTACTACTGAAAGCTGTAAAGAAAAAACTGCTGTGGCCAAATTTGCTTCAGCCGAAACGCCTGTTGGCACACCCTCTTCAACTGATCTCTTTAAAAAATATGAATTAAATAAGATCACATTGCCGGAGGGCTTTTCTATTAGTGTATATGCCGAGATTGAGAATGCAAGAAGTATGTGCCTGTCTCCCAGCGGAACTCTGTTTGTCGGCAATCGAGATAAAGACAATGTTTACGCGATAGTTGATAATAATAAAGATGGCGTGGCTGACAAGATTTACAAGGTCGCATCAGGACTAAATACACCAAATGGTGTGGCTTTTAAAGATGGAACTTTATACATCGCCGCTATCTCTACAATTTATCGGTTAGAAAATATTGAGGCAAATCTCGCTAAGCCGCCGAAACCTGTTGTAGTGTATGATAAATATCCAAAGGACACACATCATGGCTGGAAGTTTATTGCCTTTGGACCGGATGGAAAATTATATATTCCCGTTGGTGCACCCTGTAACATTTGCGAAAAAGAAAATCCGGTTTATGCCTCTATTACATCAATTAATGCCGACGGCACTAACATGCAGGTGTATGCAAGCGGCGTTAGGAATAGCGTTGGTTTTACGTGGCATCCCATAACAAAGCAACTTTATTTTACTGATAATGGCAGGGATATGCTTGGGGATAACAAGCCTGAGGATGAATTGAATACAGCGCCTGAAAAAGGAATGCACTTTGGTTACCCGTATTGTCACCAAGGAACTATATTAGATCCTGAATTTGGTAATGGTAAAAACTGTAGCGACTACACTGCACCTATCCAAACTTTAGGACCACATACAGCTTCGTTGGGATTAAGATTCTATACAGGATCAAAGTTTCCTGCCAAATATAAGAATGCATTATTTATTGCACAGCATGGCAGCTGGAACCGCAGCACACCATTAGGTTACAGAGTTATGGTCTCAACAATGGATGCTTATGGAAAACTTGCTAAAGCAGTACCCTTTGCGGAAGGTTGGTTGCAGTCGGATGGTACCGTTAACGGCAGACCGGTTGATATGCAGTTGATGCCTGATGGATCAATGTTAGTGAGTGATGATTACAAAGGTGTTATTTACCGCATATCGTATAAAGGTTAACTATTGAGATTACTGCTTTCAAAGGCAAAAGGTAATAAGTCACCTGCGTTTTCTATCACATGTACTCTCCCATTTTGACCACTTAAAATTAACCTGATACTTTTATTAAATCTTTCCTGCTGTTCAGCTAGTGCCTGTCTGCACATGCCACAGGGGCTTGCCGGTATATAGTTTTCTATAGCACTGCTTTTATGACTCACTGCAATTGTATGTATAGCTACACCTGGAAACTGGGAAGCGGCAACTGATAATAAAACTCTTTCGGCACAAATGCCTACGGGATAGGATGCATTTTCCTGGTTGGTACCAGAGACTATAGAACCATTGGCTAGTAAGGCAACGGCTCCTACTTTAAAATTAGAATATGGTGCATAAGCCTGTTCGGTAACCACTCTTGCCTGTTGTAACAGCGCTGCATCTTCTTTTGATAATTCTTCTGATGACTCGTATTCAGTTACATCTATAACATGTTGAATTGTTTTCATATTACATCTTTAAAGATTAAAGACAAAAAATCCTCTCTTATTCAGAGAGGATCATAAAAATCAAAATAAATAATTTACCTGATGGGTTTAAAAAATCTTTTCCATCTTGGACCGTTATCCCAACTAAACCAAATCAGTGAAGCCTTTCCTACAACATGATCTTCCGGCACGAAACCCCAGTAGCGACTATCCAGTGAATTATGACGATTGTCACCCATCATCCAGTAATAATCTAATTTAAAAGTGTAGGATGTGGCCTCTTTGCCATTAATAAAATATTTACCATTCCTATTTTCAAACTGATTGCCTTCATATACACCAATACATCTTTTGTACTTAATCATATTGTCCGGTGTAAGCTGAATGGTAGCGCCCTTTTTGGGAATCCATACGGGACCAAAATTATCCTGTGACCAATTATAGCCTGGAACAAAAGGAAACAGAAAAGCATCCTGCCCATTCGGATGAATGATAGGTTGTATGGTTTTTACACCCGGTGAACTTCGCAAAGCATTTCGTTCACCATCCGTCATATTTATTTCATATACATTATTATCCCGCATAAAAACTTCATTCTTATTCATATCATCCGGAAAAAATTTTATTCCCATTGCCTGAAGTGTTTCAGGATCCAAAGCAGCAGTAGTATGCACTGTATAAGTCAATTCATGTTCCGGCGGAAAGGCTTGTTTAACACCATCTATGTAAACTACCTGGTTGATGATCTGTAATGTATCACCGCTAACAGCTACGCAGCGTTTGATAAAATTTTCTCTTTTATCAACAGGCCGTGTAACAATGAGATCACCATATTGATCCCACGTTCGCACACGTGCTACATCTTCAGGAATCTGTTCCACTATCATCCGGCGTTGTATCTCCTGGTAATAAGTAAACCTTGAACCAAAATTTTCTTCATCATTTATCAGCGTGTCATTCACCGGAAAATTGAAAACAACAACATCATTTCTTTTAACCGGCTTTGCAAACCAGCGGGTGTATGGTATGTGAATCCACTCCTGGTAAGACTTAACATTAAAGCCGGGAATTGTATGATGTACAAAGGGCATAGCAATTGGCGTGTTAGGAATTCTCGGGCCGTAACTAAACTTACTTACGAACAAAAAATCGTTAACCAATAACGTCTTCTCCATGGAAGGCGTTGGAATAGTGTAAGCTTAAAATATGAATGTTCTTATTAATGTAGCCGCAACAATCGCAAATACTGCCGCATCAACCCATTCCCGAACTGCAGACTTTTTATAATTATTTACAACAGCAGTACCGGCATATCTTTCTTCTTTAGAGAAGCCGAGATAAGGAAAATAAATGAAGGGAAAAAAGACTGTAAAAAAATGATGTAAAACTGAAAACCTGCCAAAGTGTTCAACAAATTTTATTAAGATCCAAATGCTGATGAACTGACCGGCAATGGGGATAATCTGTAAAAAAAACCAGGCTTTGTTGAGCTGCATTTTTTGAACCATGCACCATGAATTGTAGAATGGTATAAAAGCCTTCCAGCCTTCGATGCCAGCCTTTTTAAACATGCCATACAAACCAACATGCGCTAAAACAACCAGTAAAATAAAAACTAGTAAACCTATACTCATGCTTAAAATTTTATTATGAATGCGGACAAAAGTAGGATATAATGTCAGTGCAAAAAAAACCGTAGTTATATAGTTATCATTAGTTTAACAATGATTGTATGCTATGTATCAAACGATGTATGTATCAATGAAAGCATCACGCCTTGCTGATGATGTCTGATAAAAGTTTATTTATTTCAATTGCCCGGTTCA
>JBDSRT010000078.1:0-9599 GCA_039929165.1 Ginsengibacter sp. | reverse complement strand
TATAGCAAAAGTTTTATGCAGATTAAGATGGCAAACATCTGCACCGATATTTCCAGGAGATGTAATGCCTACCTGCGCATTCATATTGGCGCCATCCATATAAACCAAACCTCCATTATCATGGATGATCTCGCATATTTCTTTTATATTCTCTTCAAATACACCATGTGTGGAAGGATAGGTGATCATCAACCCTGCTAAATTTTGGCTATGTTTTGCTACCTTATCTTTTAAATCATTTACATCAACATTGCCTTCTTCATCGCACAACGTAACAATTACTTTAAAGCCGGCCATTACGGCCGATGCCGGATTGGTGCCATGCGCAGATACCGGTATCAGAATTACGTTCCTGTGTAAATCTTCACCGGCCAAATGATAATCTCTGATGGCCATTAACCCTGCATACTCGCCCTGGGCGCCGCTGTTTGGCTGGAGACTGCAAGCCGTGAAACCAGTTATATTGCTGAGCAGGTGTTCCAGTTCTGAAATAATTACCTGGTAGCCTTCCGTTTGTTCTTTCGGTGCAAAAGGATGAATAGTTGAAAACTCCGGCCAGCTAAGTGGCATAAGCTCTGTTGCAGCATTTAGCTTCATTGTGCATGAACCCAGCGCTATCATGGATGTTGTTAGAGAAAGGTCTTTGTTTTCAAGCATCTTCAAATAGCGCATCAAACCGGTTTCTGTATGATGTGTGTTAAAGACAGGATGTAAAAGATAGCTGCTGGTTCTTGTGAGTGATGGAGGAATATTTTCTAGTGTTCCATCAAAGTCGAATGTCGCAACAGCAGTGTCGCTGTTGTTAGCAAACGCAAACACACCGGCAATGTTTAACACATCGGCCTGCGTTGTTGTTTCATTTATTGAAATGGTGACGATAGTATCTGACGGATAAAAGAAATTTATGGCATGTTTAAGTGCAATAGCTCTAATATCAGAAACATTTTTTGTGTCAATTGAAATAGTGTCAAAGTAAGTGTCATTGATAATATTATAACCCAACGCTCTCAATTCATAAGCCAGTGTATTGGTTAATATTGATATTCTCGTTGCAATATTTTTTAA
Source organism: Ginsengibacter sp. (assembly GCA_039929165.1). Classification (GTDB taxonomy): domain Bacteria; phylum Bacteroidota; class Bacteroidia; order Chitinophagales; family Chitinophagaceae; genus Ginsengibacter. The sequence goes on along the minus strand of JBDSRT010000078.1, from coordinate 8,534 downwards.
ACCATCGCTGCCATGATATACAGCATACATAGCTGCCATATTAGCCAACAGCGCCTGTGCCGTACAAATGTTACTGGTAGCCTTCTCACGCCTGATATGTTGCTCACGTGTTTGAAGAGCCATACGCAAGCAGCGATTGCTATGTGCATCCACGCTAACACCAATTATTCTTCCGGGGATATTTCTTTTAAAGTCATCTTTAGTTGCAAAAAAAGCAGCATGCGGACCGCCATAGCCAAGCGGCACACCAAATCGCTGTGATGAACCAATTGCAACATCAGCACCTAGTTCTCCTGGAGGTGTTAACAACGTTAAAGCTAATAGGTCAGTAGCCATGATTACCTGAGCATTTACCTGGTGCACAGCACTTATAAAATCTCGATGGTCTTCTACTTTTCCCAGCGCATCAGGGTATTGAACAATAGCACCAAAAAAACTATCATCTAATTGTATTGAATGAAAATTTGCAACAACAATTTCAATACCTATAGGGTTGGCACGTGTGTATAAAACATCAATAGTCTGTTTAAATAAATTCTCATCAACAAAAAACTTTGGCGAAGTAATATGATCATGGTTTTTGTTCTTTTGATTGAATAACATAGCCATTGCTTCCGCCGCCGCTGTGCCTTCATCAAGCAAACTGGCATTGGCAATAGGCAACGCCGTGAGATCACTAACCATAGTTTGAAAGTTCAATAAACTTTCCAACCTGCCCTGCGCTATTTCTGCCTGGTAAGGCGTGTATTGCGTATACCATCCGGGGTTCTCAAAAAGATTTCTTTGTATTACCGAAGGCACAATAGTATCATAATAACCCTGGCCAATGTAGGATTTGAACACCTTATTTTTTTGGGCAATTTTCCGCAGGTCACTTAAATAAGTATACTCAGAAACTGGCGGCGCAACAGCCAGCGGTTGTTCAAGCTGTATGTCTTTTGGAATTGTTTTGTCAATTAACTGTTCAATAGAACTAAGTCCAATAAACTCAAGCATTTCAGCCTTTTCCTGCTCATTAACCCCTATATGCCTGCCAATAAATTCTTCTGATTGTTGTTTAAATAGATTCATATAATTATTAAAGCGTTGCTGCTTTCCATTTTACCAAACAATAGTTTAAGGCAAAGAGTTTTATCAAGCCAACAAATATTTAAGGCTAAGAACGCACCAGTTTATAAAAGTGAAATTTGAAGGCGCAAAGTTACGGGTCGTAATTGATTTTACATATCAAGCCAGACGACATAGTAAGTTTATCTTCGCTTTATGAATGATCAACCTGATATAAGCTGGCAAAAAAAATCGGACGATCATAATAAAGCCTATAAGCAGTTTTTGCAAAAGGCTGATAAAAATAGAGTTTTGTCAGCATTGCCGGAATTACATGAAAAAGCCTTCGAGAAAATCAATTGTCTAACCTGTGCAAACTGTTGTAAGAATTACAGCCCAAGATTTAAAACGCCGGATATAAAACGCATCTCTAAGTATTTAAAACTAAAGGAAAGCGTGTTTATAGAAACTTATTTGCGCATTGATGAAGATGGAGACTATGTAACGAGGAAACATCCCTGCCCATTTTTAGGTGAAGACAATTACTGCAGTATTTATGATCAAAGACCAGGCGATTGTGTTCGCTTCCCTTATACTAACGAAGATGTTTTTATAAAAAGGCAAAATATTACTTTAAAGAATAGTACGTTTTGTCCCATCGTTGTAGATGTGTTGGAAGAATTACTGCAACAGCAGAAATGATCAATACTGAAGTTTACGTAAAGTTGGGGCCTTAAACCAGGTTGTGAAAACAACTATCAGCGTAACAACTCCGCCAAAAACTACTGAGGGCACAGTGCCAAGTAATCTTGCAGCAACGCCACTTTCAAATTGCCCCAATTCATTTGAAGAATTAATAAAGATAGAATTCACTGAAGACACACGGCCTCTCATTTCGTCCGGCACATATAATTGTAAAATTGTCGAGCGTATTACCACACTGATGCCATCAAAAATTCCGCTGATAAACAGGGCACCTATAGATAACCATAAAAGTTTAGACAAACCGAAAACAATGATGCAGGTGCCAAAACCAGCCACAGCATAAAGCAAAACTTTCCCCTGCCTTTTTGAAATAGGTTTTATAGAAATGACGATCAAAGTGCCAATAGCGCCAATAGACGTTGCTGCATTTAGCCAGCCAAACCAAATTGCGCTCACCTTTAAAACATCTGTTACATAAAAAGAAAGCATCGCAGTGGCGCCTCCAAAAAAAACAGCAAACATGTCGAGGCACATTGCGCCTAAAATGGCTTTGGTTTTAAAAACAAACTTTAGTCCATCCATCACACTTTCCCAGGTTTTTCTTTCGCCAGCCATAAATTGAACAGGTTTTGGCGCAATGGCAAGCATGGAAACCAACGCCATTATTACGAAAATAAATATGATGGATAGCGTGAATGAAATGCCTTGCATTGATATTAAGAAACCAGTTAGTAAAGGCCCTATTACAGAAGCGGTTTGCCAGCTTGCACTGCTAATAGTAATGGCTTTTGACAAAGATTCTCTGGGAACTATTTGAGCAAGTAACGCATTCATGGCCGGCCCGCTGAACGATCGTATGATACCGGTTAAGAATATGCAGAAATAGATTGCCCAAACAATAAGCTCTTGCGAATATTTTTTTTCAACTAAATGTGAAGTAAACAAGATCAACAGCAAAAGAGCTAAGCAATAAAAAGTAATACACTTTACTAATAGTTTTCTTTTGTCGCTTATATCTACAACATGACCGGCATACAATGCAAAACCAACAGCCGGGATAACTTCTGACAAGCCTAAAATGCCAACGGATAGTGTGTTCTTTGTTAGAATGGAAACATGCCAAACCATCGCCACCGCTACCATTCTTAAAGCCATTACGAAAAACGCACGGGCACTGATAAACCATTTAAATTCTTTTCCGAAAGGTTGCTGGGGGTGCACTATTTAGTTGCTTTTGAGTAATACGTTTGTTAAGGTAGATTTATAAAATGCTGTCCATTTTCATAATCTTTATCAAGCGCATCTAATACCATCTTTAAATGCCTTTCATTTCCTAAAAAATCTGCAGACGATGCATCAATCATCAATGTTTTAATATTATGCTGTTTAATGTATTGCGTATAAGTTTCCTGCAATGAAAATAAATATTTTGGGTCTATAGCATGTTCATACGCCCTGTTGCGCTTTCTTATGTTCTCTTTTAATTTGCTTACGGGTGCATGTAAATAAATAAGTATGTCGGGTTGTATTACCTGCGGATTGATAATATCGAAAAGCTTTTGATACAATACGAATTCATCAGCAGCAAGATTGACCTTGGCGAACAATAAACATTTTGTAAAAAGATAATCTGACACAGTAACTTTTTGAAACATGTCCTTTGTTTGCAGAAGATCTTTCAATTGCTTGTAACGCTCTGCCATGAAAAAAAGTTCCAGCGGAAACGCATACTGCTGTTGATTTTCATAAAACTTCGGCAGGAAAGGATTGTCGGCAAATTCTTCAAGAATTAATCTTGCATTCAACTGTTTGCTTAAGAGGTGAGCAAGCGTTGTTTTGCCTGCGCCGATATTCCCCTCAATAGTAATAAAATTATATTTCATTAAAGCTTTGGCTCCTTCATTTTAATTGTGGCTCTAATTTTTCTGCCTTCAATACATCTCTACATTCATTCAGCAAGGTGGAAATATTTTTCCCAATAACCGGATGAACAAAGAATGGTGCAATTTCATTAAGCGGCTGAAGTGCAAAGTTGCGGTTTTGAATTTCCGGATGAGGAATTTTTAATTCAGGCAGATGGTAAACCTCATCATTAAAAAATAAGATATCGATGTCTAAAATTCGTGGAGCGTTCTTCACAGTTCTAACTCTCCCGGCCTCTTGCTCAATTAGTAAAAGTTGATGAAGCAGTATTGGAGCCGTAAGAGCTGAGGTTATTTTAATAACCTGGTTTAAAAATGCAGGTTGATTGATATTTCCCCAGGCTTCAGTTTCGTATAAAGATGATGAAGTAATAATTTTTCCTGCTTTTTGTTCGATGCTATGTTTTGCATTGTTCAATGAACCGTTACGATCACCAAGGTTGGCGCCAAGTAATAAAAAGACCTCATTTATTGCTTCATTCATTTATAAACGTGTTATCAAACGTTATAGAAACGCTTGTCAAACTCAAGCGGCTCAATAGAAATGAGCTTTAGTTTTTTAAAATTTGGATGATTAGGATTAATTAGAAAATTATGTTCCTGCGGTACAATTACACTTGGAACTTTTAAGGCCAAAGATTGATTACTTTTTAAAAATTCTTCTCCTATCCATTGAGTATATTGGTAATGACTGGCCCATTCAGCTTTCAGTTTTTTCAAATGGATCTCAGAAATTAATTCATCCGGAATTTCAAGACTGATTAATTTATAATCAACAGGTAAATAGTGCTTATCTGTCCGTACAATAATTTCAAGAATACAAAGTGAAATAAATTGTGAGGCATAAAGCCCGGCAATTCCGGGAGAGTTCCATCTTCCACCAAATAATCTTGCGCCTTCTCCAGAGAAGTCCTCTGCATATTTGGAGGCACTTGCCCTATACATTATCATGCTAAAATGCCATATTCAATGCGTGAAAGTTGAGTAAGTACCCTGTTAATACCCTCAAAATTTCCAAGAGATTGAAACGAAACATTTCCTTCTAACATAAAAGGGTTATTTTTCAACCAGGTAATAAATTTTTCTGAAGAGCCAAAAACCTCGACACCTTTCTTAATTACTTTATTAATTTGTAAGATCCGGTCAGTTACACTAAAGTTAAAACTACTATTGTCTTTGGAATAGCGTTGAAGTGTTCTTTCTGAAATATGTAAAAGATCAGACCATTCTTTCTGCGTAAAAGGAACTCTATCAGCTATTTTTTTAAAATCTTTGTAGGTAAAATCCTGTTGCGTTACATTATTTTTATCATTACTTAATAACTTGAACGGCTCCTGAACGCCTGAAAGTTTTGAATTGATTTTATAAGGTACTATGCCTTTATGTTTCTTATCTTTTTGCATAACTGTCATTTGTCATTCAAATATATGACATTTGTCTTTTACTTTTAATTTATTCCGTCATTTGTTTTCGTATAATTTTATTTAATGAAGAAATATAGCCAGTTAACTGCTATGCTTGCCATAACCAAGGGCAGCTTAAGAGCAATTTTTAGAAGTCCGTCGGCGGTAATTTTTAGTTTTGTATTTCCCCTGATCTTTATTTTGGTTTTTGGATTTATTGGCGGTGGTGGCTTTACAGTTAAAGTTGCACTTAAAAATCTGGCGGATACCAACAACGTCATCTTTAAAAATGGCTTGCTAAAAAATCCATCAATACGGATTATAAAAGATCTTTCAACGGAACAGGCACATAATGAAGTAGGCAAAGGCAATATAGCTGCATTAATCACTATAGATTCTGTGAAAAATGCAAACGGCTTTTACCAGTACGTCATTCATACAACAACGTCCTCAGCCAGTATGGACAGGTTTCCTATCTTACAATCGCAGCTTGCGGAAGTAATACGTCAAAATGATGAAAATGTTTTTCCCGGCAGATCAACTATAGCTTCAATTGTAAGGGAAAAAGATATTCCCGGGCGGGAATATAAAACAATTGACTTCATTTTGCCGGGGCAACTTGGCTTTTCCTTATTAAGTGCCGGCGTATTCGGTGTAGCCTTTATGTTTTTCAGTTTAAGAAATACTCTTGTATTAAAACGATTTTTTGCAACACCTATAAATCGCACATACATTGTTTTAGGCGAAGGCTTATCGAGAGTCTTGTTTTCCCTGATCACCGCTGTGGTGATTATAGGGTTTGGTAAATTATTCTTCGGCTTCACGCTCGTTCATGGTATGTTAACATTCGTTGAAATGCTGGTATTAAGTTTCATAGGCTTGCTGGTATTTATGGGTTTTGGCTTTATTATAAGCGGCCTTGCAAAGAACGATAGTAGTATACCTCCTTTTGCAAATCTTATAACGCTTCCTCAATTCTTGTTGGGAGGTACGTTTTTTTCAATTGATGCTTTTCCAAAATGGCTTCAGCCGATTTCACGAATTCTGCCACTAACACATTTGAATACAGCTTTAAGAAGTGTTGCATTTGAAGGCCAACATTTGTGGAATGTTAGAAATGAAATTGGTGTGCTTCTATTATGGGGTATAGTAGTTTATGCGGTAGCAATAAAAGTTTTCAGATGGGAGTAATTACTTGTCTAAATACTGCTCCACAATTCTAAATACCTTCCTCAATTCTTTTTTCTTTATGCAATACGGTGGCATTATATAAATAGTATTACCGAGCGGTCTAAGAAAAACGCCATTGTCAAGACAGAACTTTTTAAAATCATTTGTAATAGTATTATTATATCCATCTGAATCCTGCCCCACTACTTCAAATGCCACAATGGTTCCGCATTGTCTTACATTTTTTATAGTCTTTTTGAAGATCTCCTGCTTTTGTAACAAGCTTGAACGAAATTCATTTACCAGGCTTACAAGACTATGAACTTTATCTATAAACTTTGGTTTACTTAGCAATTTAATACTCGATAAGGCTGTTATACAGGCTAAAGGATTAGCTGTAAAAGAGTGTCCATGATAAAAGGTTTTTGTTTTATCGCTATCTATAAAGGCAGCATGCACTACTTGTGTGCAGGCCGTAACTCCTAAAGCCATTGTGCCACCTGTAAGCGCTTTACTTAGACAAATAATGTCTGGCTTTATATAAACCACGTCACTGGCAAATAAAGAACCTGTTCTGTAAAAACCAGTAAGTACCTCGTCTGCAATACAGATAATATTTTTTCCTTTCAACAGGTGCAATAATTCGGTCAAATACTTTGCGTCATACATTTGCATGCCCCCGGCACCTTGCAGCAATGGCTCATATATAAAGATGCCAATGTCGGGATGTTGAGTAAGTATAGAATCTATTTCAGCTAAATTATCAGCAGTTGGAATATCGATAAAAACAACATCAAAAAGTTTTTCATTAAAGGCTTTGTTAAATACACTTCTGCTTCCCGCACTCATGGCACCGAAAGTATCGCCGTGATAACTATTATTAAATGCAAGTATCTTGTTTTTAGCGGGCGCTCCAATGTTGGACCAATATTGCAATGCCATCTTAATAGCTACTTCAACTGCGGTTGAGCCATTATCACTGTAAAATATTTTTGAAAAATTAAATTGTAAAAGCTCTAATAACTTTTCAGCAAGCCTTATCGCCGGCTCATGTGTGAAGCCGGCAAAAATTACATGTTCAAGTTTTTTGGCCTGTTTAAAAATTTGTTTAGCAATATATTTATTGCCATGCCCATGGATGTTAACCCACCAACTACTAATTGCATCTATATATTTATTATTATTTTCATCAAAAATATTAGCTCCTTTTCCTTTAGTTATAAGGATAGGTTCCGGCATATTAAACTGGTGAGTATATGGATGCCATATATATTCTAAATCTTTTTCAGTGAGATTCATTATTTATTAGTGTGTTACTTTATCAGTGTAAGGTTTCTTTTAATGCCTTGATATTTTGCCCGCTTTAATGGAGACTCTTTAAAAATTTCCTTAAAAGATTCCTCTGTCAATTCTTCCCAATCGGAGGTACTAAAGTTTAATATTTCCGGTATTGGAGAGAATTGCATTTCTGAAGTTGGACTTGAAAAACGGTTCCAGGGGCAAACATCCTGGCAGGTATCACAGCCAAAGAACCAATTATCTGTATTACCTTTTAAACTAGCTGGCAGTAGATAATCTTTTAATTCAATTGTATAGTATGATATACACTTACTGCCGTCAATTTCCTTATTAGGGAGAATAGCTTCTGTCGGGCAAGCATCAATACAACGGGTGCAGGAACCACAATAGTCTTTAATAAAAGCATCATCAGCTTCTATGTCAAGATCGGTAATTAAAGTGGCGATGAAAAAGAAAGAACCTGAAGATTTGGTAATAAGATTCCCATTTTTACCAATCCATCCCAGGCCGCTTTTAGCAGCCCAGGTTCTTTCCAATACTGGTGCACTGTCTACAAAACCTCTTCCTGCGAAATCGCCTACATCTTGCTTCAGAGTAAAAAGTAAACTATTCAATTTATCTTTTATTACCACATGATAATCTTTTCCCCAGGCATATTTTGAAATCTTCGGACCACCTTGTGCATTTACCTCAGGAAAGTAATTTAACAACAACGTTATCACAGACTTTGCGCCGGGCACTAACAATCGCGGATCTATTCTCAAATCAAAATAGCGCTCCATATATTTCATAGAGCCATGCCTGTTTTGCTTTAACCATTTCTCTAAACGGTAAGCATCGTCATCTAATTTTCGTGCTTTCGCAATGCCGCAGTAGTCGAAATTAAATCTTTTCGAAAGTTCTTTGATATGGTTGCGTAGCAAATTACTATCCATTACATTTATTTCACCAAAACTTATAACCAAACTACTGCAAAAATGCCTAAACT
>JBDSRT010000077.1:0-4200 GCA_039929165.1 Ginsengibacter sp. | reverse complement strand
CAACCTTTTGCGCTTCTTCCTGGCTCGCATATTCACCTTCGGGATCAGGTAAAACATGCAGCAAAGATTGTTGTAAAGAGATAACCGATGATGCCGTGTAAACGCCAAGCCCATTGCCTGAGAAAGTGTAATCCATCAGGCTCAATGTAACAACACCGTTTATAGATAATTCAAAATAATTGCCGTATCGTATGAGACTGAAGCGAATGGACTTATGACCGGTAATGGTAAACAACGACGATTGAATATCATTAAAAATAAAATTACTGCGATTGTTAAGCGGGTTAAAACCCCATGATCTTATTTCAACATGACCATTTAAAATATCGAGCGAAATAAAATAGCCATTGCCTTCATGGTCAAAATCGCATACGAGGCCAAACTTACCCATGCCTTCTACGGTCAGCAATCCTTCCCAAATAAATCCGGCAGAAGGTTTATCAAAACAAAACACTTCGTAACCACTTCTTGAGCCACAAGTCCATTTATCATTCTCAATGGTTAAGGATGAAGTTGTATTATCAAGCAGACATTTTACTTCGCCTATATCGCTTTGTGATATGCTTTGTTTTGCCATTTCCTTCCAGCGATAGTAGCTCTTCAACAGCAATCTTCCTTTGTCGTCCGTATCTAATTGTTTAGGTGGCGGCAACACACGCAAGGCATCAATTTTCCCGTAAGCATAAAAAAAATTATACACAAGTAAATGGTTACCATCTTTTACGGTCCGGGCAGCGTAGTTGCCTTTTGGCAATAATACATCGGCATGAAAAGAATGATATTCTCCCAGGAAATCAGGCGCAAACCAGTACCGAACTTTAATGTCTTCGCGGATTGAGCCAAGCAAATAGAAACGGCCATTTAATTCAAACACACAAGGGCATTCAATGTCATCATAAACCAAAGGTTGTATTAGAGGCGGCATCAACTCAACCACATCATTCGTAATTTTTACCAGGCCTACACAACCACGACGGGATACATAGCCGTTGAGGGTTCTTGTACACATCAATAGGTATACATCATCATTATATACAAATCTAAAAGGATCTCTAAAGCTTAACCAGGTTCGTGGATTGGTATTGTAAGTTTCATAATAAATGCCTTTGGGTTCTATCGGGAGAAACTTTTTTTTAACCTTCGTCCAGTCTACAAGGTTGTCAGATACAGCAAGACCAATTCTTGAAATAACGCCACGATCTTTTCGCTGCAGGCCTGTGTAATACATTTCAAACTTACCGTTTGCTTCACATACATCCATCGTCCAAAGCATGTCATCATCCCATTCGCCGGGGTGCCCCACAAAAAGTGCATTGTTGACCCGCCGCCATGAAATACCATCTATGGAAACTGCATGCGCAATGTAATCGTGGTTAGGAATAATAAGATGAAACAAATGGTATACGCCCTTATGAATGATAACCGTGATGTCACCAATTTCCCAATCACTAAACCCTGATCCTGAATACATAATACTGATTATAAGTTTGCTAAGGTTACAAAATAACCGGTTTTTAGCGATTTGGCTACTTTTACAACTCTAGTTTAACTTGAAGTAGTGATTATGAATGGATATTATATACAGTTGTTTAGTCCACATGGGCTTATCAGAGCTATAGAGCCCGAGATAGGGAGAGATAAGGATACCGGCGGGCAGGTAAAGTACGTGCTTGAGTTGCTGGAGAATTTATCGCTGCATCCGCAGGTACGCAAAGTAGATCTCTTTACAAGACGTATTGTTGATAAAAGAGTGTCTGCAGCTTACGAGAAAGAAATTGAAAATGTAAATGAAAAGGCACGTATTGTTCGCATAACCTGTGGCGGAAACTTATATCGTCAAAAAGAAATGCTATGGGATTACCTGGATGAATTTATAGACAAGAGCATTCGCTTTATTGATGATGAAGCGGACATACCCGATGTGGCACATGGTCATTACGCTGATGGTAATTATCTCGCCGGGCAGATCGGTGAAATTTATGGTATACCATTCTTAGCAACAGGACATTCACTCGGCAGAAATAAAAAGAATGTGCTCCTGCAGAGCGGAATGTCAGAGGAAAAGATCAACGAGAAGTTTAACATGGCGCAACGTATTGCAGTGGAAGAAAACATATTGACAACTGCTGATGCTCTTGTTGTCAGCACACAGCATATCATTGACACACAATATGCCTTATACGAAAATGTTCAGCCCGAAAAGTTTAGAGTAATACCGCCGGGTATAAATGCTGAAGTGTTCTATCCTTTTTACCGCCTGGATATGCCGTCATTCAAAATGAGTATTGAACAGGAACAGGCACGGTATAGAGTCAATTCTGATATAGAACGTTTTTTATTTAACCCGGCCAAGCCATTGATATTGTCTATAGGCCGTGCAGATAAACGAAAGAATTTTGAAACGATCATACAATCTTACGGGCAGGATAAGGAGTTACAGGCCATGGCTAACCTCGCCATATTTGCGGGTGTAAGAAAAGATATTTCAACGATGCCGGAGGAGGAACAGGATATCCTTAAAAATTTACTATTGCTGCTTGATAAATATGACCTCTATGGCAAAATGGCCATTCCTAAAAAGAACGATCCCAGGCTCGAGGTACCGGAGATATATCGCATAGCTGCCAGTAAAAAAGGCGTGTTTGTAAACGCAACACCTGGTGAAAATTTTGGGCTTACGCTTGTGGAAGCCGCAGCTTGCGGGCTTCCGGTAATTGCTTCGCCAACCGGCGGGCCTAAAGAAATATTAGAACATTGTAACAATGGTTTGCTGGTTGATGTAGAAGATCCAAAAGCCATTGCTGATGCCTTAAAAAAAATGATTGCTGATCAATCGTTGTGGAATAAATATTCATCAAACGGTATCATAGCCACTAACCAGTTGTATTCCTGGGAATCATTTGTAAAGAAGTATGTGGAAGTTATTCATGATCTTTTAAAGCAAAGAGACGATAACACTAAAGGTCACAAAACGGCGTATGGAAAAAGACTGACCCAGGCTGAAGTGTTTATGATCTCAGATCTTGATGGAACATTAGTTGAAGGCAGCGAGGCGCAGGGTTTGAAAGAATTTAAACAATGGATCACGGATAATAAAAGCAAAGTTGTATTTGGAATAGCCAGTGGCAGAAACAAGGAGATAACTCAGGAAGCCTTTGCCAGGTATGATTTACCTGCGCCGGATATTTTAATATGCTCTGCCGGCTCTGAAATTTATTACACCGATAAGTTTATACCGGATAAAGGGTGGGAGAGACACATAGACTACCAGTGGAAACGAACTGAATTAAAGGAGGTGCTGGCAAACTTTCCGGGAATAAGATTACAGGAGACTGCGGCCCAGTGGCCGTTTAAGCTTAGTTATTATGTGAACGAAAGTTTTGATGAAGATGATTTTGCCAATCTTTATAAATTTTTAGATGATAAAAAATTAAAAGCTAAAGTGTTACTTACAGAAAATAAATACCTGGATTTTTTACCGATAAGGGCCAGCAAAGGTAGTGCGGTACGCTACCTGAGTTATAAGTGGAAAATGCCGTTAGAACAATTTATTACTGCCGGCAATAGTGGGAATGATATTGATATGTTAAACGGAAAAGCAAAAGGCATTGTGGTTGCAAATTATAGCCCGGAGCTGGAAGGTCTTAAGAAAAACAAGTCGATCTACTTTACAAAAAAAATACTGGCGGCAGGTGTTCTGGAGGGTGTAAACTTTCATTTAAAGTCTGACAGCATACCTCATAAGATCCAAAAATAAGGGCATCTTCGCTCGTTGATACATTTTGTGAAAACCTGTACTGCGCTTAACTTATGGCTGGCTCGTGCGACAAACCAAAGATGCTTTTGATATTTTCGTGCCTGACCTAAAACCTTTCTTACCAATATTTGGAACCATAAGCTCAATACTTATTGTCCTGAAGGTGCATTAGAGCTTCAGCTTAACAAATCTAAATTTCCGCTTATGGTCGGAAACTTTATGGCAAAACCGGTTATACATTAAAAAAAAGGTAGCCCTAACTACCTTTTCTATGTTTGGATGCAAGAGAAGCTTGTGTTTTCAGGGTGCTTGAAGATTTGTCTGTATTTGACTTAGATAAATATCTGCCAAGTAACTATTCAAAAGCCTTTTATCTTCAAATGAGCTTAATTTGCTTAAACAGCTTTTTTGTATTTAGGTTCAACATAAATGCATCAAAGCTT
>JBDSRT010000076.1:0-5625 GCA_039929165.1 Ginsengibacter sp. | reverse complement strand
AATGCAAACTTAATAAATGATCACGCTTGTAAACGCAGGCAAAATGTTATTAATAAATATGTAGACATTTTTTCAACGAAGTCGATTTAACAGTAGCATTTAAGCCAGGAACATTATTACGATGCTGGTAAATCTAACCAACATTTTTATACTCCGGTATTGGCAACAAAAAAGCTGCATAGGCAGATTATCCTATACAGCTTGAGCTTAAAAAACATTTAACTCTAATGTTCAGCTTCAAACATTGGTTCGTTATTGTTCAATTGAAATCTATAAATATTATCAATGTCATTACTGCTATTATGCATGATCGAAAGATCTTTGATCAATCCGTTATGCAAACCATAAACCCAACCGTGAAGATGTAATTCTCTTTCTGACCAGGCACGTTGAACAATTGTAGTCTTTGCCAGGTTTCGTACCTGCTCAATAACATTAAGTTCTGTCAGGCGATTTGTCCGTTCAGTTTCATCCTGTATAGCGTCAAGTTCTTTACAGTTTTTAAAATAAACATCCTTAATGTTGCGCAGCCAGTTATCAACATACCCATGATAAGTATTTGTCATCGCTGCAGCTATACCACCACAACCGTAATGGCCGCAAACTATAATGTGTTGCACGCCTAAATACACCACGGCGTATTCCAATACACTTAACAGGTTTGAATCTGTGTGCACTACAAGGTTCGCAATGTTACGGTGGACAAATATTTCGCCACTTCTCGTGTTAGTGATTTCGTTGGCGGGAACCCTGCTGTCACTGCAGCCTATCCACAAGTATTCGGGCTTTTAGGCCTTCTGATAATTTTTTAAAATACTCCGGATCCTGGAACAATCTTGTCTCTGCAAATATTTTATTGCCCTGTATTAATTTCTGATATGAATTTTCCATAATTAATTTTTAATGTAATGATTGTACATGCAATTTGTTTTCAATGTTGTATTTATCCTGGAAGCCTTCAAGTTTACAATTGATGTGTTTTAGCGGTGCCTTAATGTCTCTGAATTCTTTGATCAGTTCCAGCACATCAAAATCGATATAGTCACTTTGAGATGCATTAATTACAACAGATGCATTCCCGGGAATATGATCAAGTGTCTCCCTGATGGCAGCTTTATTCAAGAACGATACTTCTTCAGATAAACGAATATTAATAACATCGCCTTCTTTATGTTGATCTTTATGAAAAAAATACGAATTTTTTAGATTGCCATGAAGTATTGCACCAAAAGCGGCTACCAGTCCAGCTATCACACCTATCAACAAGCCTTCACCTTTTAAAGGTTTGTAAAGCCCTAAAAGATCAATACCAATAATAACCAAAACTGTTACAAAGAAAGGTATGTACTGGTATTTACCATTTTTAAAGATAGTTGAGAACACGGAAAACTTACAAAGCTTGTAACCCGTTAATAAAAGAATAGCAGCAAGTGCTGCCAGCGGAATAAAATTAAGTAAACGCGGAATGCTGACTACACATACCAGGAGTAAAAAGCCATGAAAAATTGTTGAAAGTCTTGTTTTGGCGCCTGCATGTAAATTCGCACTGCTCCTTACTATCACACTTGTTAAGGGTAAACCGCCTATTAACCCCGCTACAGTGTTACCAATACCTTGTGCCAATAATTCACGGTTGGTGTTTGTCACATTTCTTTGCGGATCAAGATTATCAATGGCTTCAATGCTAAGTAGAGTTTCGAGTGAAGCAATAATTGCGATCATTATTCCGGTAATAATTACTTTACTGTTTAAAAAACCATTAAAATCAGGCAAGGTAAAAAAGCTAAAAAAATCTGATGGATTTTGCGCCGCCTGTATTTGCACAAGATGGTCCTCGCTTACAACAAGCGGACTACCACTCGCCTTGAAAATTTCGTTGAGCAGTATGCTTGCAACAACAGCTACCAATGCACCTGGAATGAATTTTATCCGTTTTTTAATGAATGGCTTGTCCCAAACTATCATGATTATTATGGCAACAATGCAAATAACTAAAGCGCCTATATTGATATGTTGAAGCGGTTGCAATAACTCATGCCAGTCTTCATCACCTAACTCTGATAATAACCCTTTTGAGTTTCTATCATAGCCTACAGCATGAGGAATTTGTTTTGCAATAATTAAGATACCGATGCTGGTGAGAAGACCTTTAATTACACTCGACGGAAAATAACTGGCAATACCACCAAGCTTAGCTACACTTATTAAGATTTGTATGATACCTGCAATAAGTACCGCACAAAGAAATAAATCAAAGGCGCCGATATTGGTAATGGCGGCTAATACCAGTGCAGCAAGGCCAGCTGCAGGACCACTTACACTAAGGTTTGATCCGCTTAAAGAACCTATTACAATCCCACCTATAATCCCCGAAATAAGGCCGCTGAAAAACGGTGCGCCTGAGGCCAGGGATATACCTAAGCAAAGTGGTAAAGCCACCAAAAAAACTACGAGGCCTGATGGCAGATCATACTTCAAATATCTAAAAGCAACTCTTTTAGAATTGTTCATTTCCATAAAATTTACTGGTTGAAACAAAACCTGAATCAATATGCAAGTGAGGTATTATCTAAGTAATAATCCAGTAAAGCATACCATTACAGATGTAAGAAATAGAATAACAGCAGATGAAGATTATCATCTGTCAATAAAATTATTAGGCTACAAAATCCGGTGGAGGAGAAACGATGTCGGTAGAGTGATTAGATGGAATCTGATCAGAAGAATGAATATAAATATTTTCAGCGCTGCAGGAAAATTCAGCAATAAAATGATGCGGTGTGAGGAGAATGAATTTAGCTACAGAACTATCATTTTTTGTAGTATCATCGGAGTTATGCGGTAGTTCTTCAGTCCATTGATTGCAGCTTAACGCCACACCAATTTGCACTAACGGCAACATTTGTATTGATAATATCAACACCAAAACAAATGATATGATACGATTTTTGATCATCAAGCGCAAATATAAGGCAACACGTTTTAACATCAAATAATAACCAATATCATACCATTCATTTAACACTGACATCTTGTGATAACAAGTAAATTTATCATGTGATGTGGTTCTAAACTTAATGATGATTTTTTGAAAATTCCGTCATGACTAAAGCAGCCTCAAAAAAAGCGGCAAAAAACACTGCAAAAGCAGAAGATTAATAAAAGCTTACGGTTCATCTAAAGTTTACACCTTATCATTCTGTAAAAATTCATCAGTAAAATGAGTTCTTGTTTTAGGTTGTGAAAACTTATCAGCGTTACAATGTTGCGAAGTGCCTTTAGCAATTGACAGTGTTTTCCAATTTTCATTCAATAACATCTTTCCAATAAAAACAATCTGACCTACATGATAGGCATAGTGTGCAACTTGCCTGTTAATTGCTTCAATAACCGTATGTCCCTGGTTCCTGATATAAATTATGGTAGAAAAGTTTCCAGCACTTATAGTAGCTAAGGTATCTAATAAACAAGTCCAGCCATCGTTCCAGACAGTGAGCACTTCCGTCTTACTCAGTGATGTTTCATCAAACTCTTCATCTCTATTGCGAAAAGCCTTCTCGCCATCGGTCGTTAAAAAATCTGTCCACCTTGAAAGCATGTTGCCGGAAAGATGTTTCACGATCTGCGTGATGCTGTTGCTTTCCTGGTTATATTGCCAATTAAACTGTTTATCATTCAGCTGCTCAAAAGTTTTATCACCCAGTAGTTTATAATATTCAAACTGCTTTTTTACGCTGCTCATATATTCTTCAACCATAAAATTTATATAAGTAAGGTAGTTAATGCATTATGTTTTATCGGTAGACAAATTGTCGAGTTTTGAGTTTATCTCCTGCAAGATCACAAATTGTTTAGCCTGTGTTTCAAAAAGCATTTTTATTTCTTCTTCAAGAAGCAGATCAACTTTTTGATGAAGACTCCGGATTTCTATTTCAGCCTTTAGATTAATAAGATAATCATTTTCGTTTCGCATACGATCCTTTTCTTCCTGCCGGTTTTGGCTCATCATTATTATAGGCGCCTGCAACGCAGCAATGAACGATAATATTAAATTCATGAGGATGAATGGATATGGATCAACACCGATTTTAGGAAAAGCAATATTAAATACTATCCATAAAAAAAGAAAAGTGATAAAGATGATAATGAATTTCCAGCTGCCTCCAAACCTTGCTACTTTATCGGAGATGCTTTGTCCACGGGTAAGAATTTCTTTTGGCGGATTCAAAAGATTATTAATAATAAGCTCCTGCTCAGCCATTGTATCGCTGACTATCTTATGAAGCTTGGCAAGGTGTGTACCTTGCTCATTTATTATACTATTCGCCTCCATGTTGTCCATCATAAAAAAGTATTTTATTGTTAATTATTCAAGAAGGTCACCTCCCCTGTTTTTACATGGTGAAGCCCGCCGATAATCTTTTTTTCCCGGGTTGTTTCTATATCTTCAAGAATGTCGCTTTGTGCTCTCATCTGTTTTACCGTTATAAAAACATTGTTAATAGTAACATCCAGGATATCAAGCGCATGTTCCGGTGAAAGATTTTTTGTGTTTCCTTTGTAAAAACCGTCATGTTATAATGATTAGGTTTGATCAGGATTTGATAATCACTAAAGATAAATTTTAGAAACCAGATTATAATTGAAGCAATGGAGTTTGAATGAATGAAAGAAACAGTATAGTTTAATTCACAATGTATTTTTAATCTTCTAATTATCATTTTATGAAAGCAATAAGAATACACGGCTTTGGTGGGCCGGAAGTTCTAAAACTTGAAGACGCACCAATGCCTGAAATTGGCAGTGATGATGTGTTGATAAAAGTTCATGCTGCAGCAGTAAATCCAGTGGACTGGAAAATTAGAGAAGGCCTGCGCAAAGAAAAATTTCCAACAACTTTTCCGCTAACGCCCGGCTGGGATGTTTCCGGTGTTATAGAGGCGGTGGGAGAAAACATCAAAATCTTTAAGAAAGGTGATCAAGTTTATAGTCTGCCTGATCCAAAGAAAAACGGCGCTTATGCGGAATATATTTCTGTGGCAGCAAATATGGTCAGCATAAAACCTAAAACGATTGATCATGATAACGCCGCGGCCATACCGCTTGCAGGGTTAACGGCCTGGCAGGGCTTGTTTGATTTTGGTCACCTGGAAAATGGCCAGAAAGTTTTGATACATGCAGGCGCCGGTGGCGTTGGCACTTTTGCCATACAATTTGCGAAATGGAAAGGTGCTTATATTATAACAACCACTTCTGAGAAGAATGTAGAATTCTTAAAACTGCTCGGTGCTGATGAGGTTATTGATTATACTAAAACAAAGTTTGAAGATGTAATTCATGACGTTGACCTTGTATTAGATACGCTGGGTGGCGATGTTCAAAAAAGATCTTTACAGGTGTTGAAAGATGGCGGCAGACTCATTACCACTTTGCGACCTGACAACGAGGAAGAAGCAAAAGCGAAAAATATTCATTTAGAAAGTTTCACTGCCAGAGGTCATAGTGAACAACTGCAGCAAATTGCGCAGTTAGTTGACCTTGGCAAAGTGCAGCCTGTAATAAACAAAATACTGCGTCTTGAAGAAGCTGCTGAAGCGCAGGAAATAATTAAACAAGGACATTCAC
>JBDSRT010000075.1:0-4227 GCA_039929165.1 Ginsengibacter sp. | reverse complement strand
TCTTGTAAACACCAGAGCCAATTATATTTCCGATTACTACAACAACAACTAATTTAAGACCAAGCGATCTTGAAAGGGTGGATGTACTCACACAGTTAATTTTGTTTCAAGCTAACGGAAAGAAGTGAACAATGCAAAATGAAAACTGAAAAAATTTCTGAGGCATAGCTCTATGCTTCCATAATAACGATTGGCTGCAAGAAGCTTAATGAGATTAGCTTCTCCTTCTTACAGGTTACTTTCCTTATTTAGTAGCCCGCAAACAACGATTTATCAATATTTGGAATGATGCGCAAGGCATTTTTAAAATATACTTTTTTCAAGATATCGTCTGGCAAACCTATACCATACATTCGCCAAAACGCATGGTAACGCTTATGATAAGGAAAGTATTCATCTTCTGTTTCAAGTACTCTAAAGTATGTTTTGTACTCTTCCGGCGCCCAACTGTCTTTTCCAAACAATATTCTATCCTGGTATTTTGTAAAAAAAACTTTTGCGGCTTTTGGCTGCCGACCTAGTTCTGCGATGACTGCGCCAAACTCAACTATTACATTTGGTAAGGCATCAAGTAAGGTTGATAAATGTTGCAGATCATTTGCATACCAGCCAAAATGTGCAGCAATAAATGTAGTTGCCGGATGATTTTTAAACATCCTGTGCTGTTCTTCTATCAATACTTCAAATGGCTCCGGATCTGTTGCACTGCGCTTTCTGCCGGGATGTGTTTTAAGCTCAAGCCAGCGTTCATTGTTAGCATCCAGCGGATCCCAGAACGGTTTAGGATCAGCCGTGTGAATTAATACAGGTATACCAAGCCGGCCGCAGGCATCCCATACAGCATCTAAACGTTTGTCATCAACAGCCACACGTGTACCAAGATTATCTTTTACAGAGAAGCCAAGGTTCTTAAATATTTTCAAGCCGTTGGCGCCATGTTTTACATCTTCTTCCAGCCGTTTAACGGCATCGGCCGTCCATGAAGCTTTTCCGAAATCATTAAAATCAAGATTAGTAAAAACAATGAACCTGGAAGGGGAATGTGCTTTTATGTTGGATGTGATTTGTGATAACAAACTGCCCCCTTCTCCGCTAAGGTTTACCATCACTGCCATGTTCATCGCATTCATTGGTCTTACGAGTTCATTTAAATCCTGCGTAGCCATATTATATTGATGATTGTGCACATCAATGAAAGGAAACTTCGCTTTTTGTAATTTATGTTCAGCAACCACAAGCGTTGAAGGCGGATCATATTTTTCAAAGTCCATTCCAGCCTGCGCCTTTGCACTTTCATCTTTGGCTAGAAAAATTATTATAAATAAAGCAACGTTTAATCTTTTGGTCATCTTGTATCTAAATATTTTGATTATCTATTTTGACGAATATATCTGCTATGAATAAACTTATAACAAAAAATAATGGCAATTACCCAAATAAAAACAATACAAACAGCAAAAATCCAGTTGTTCTTTTTAAGTTTTTGGGGATGATCGATGATATGTTGCTTTGCGTCTGCAATTACTATTGGCGGGATCAGTTTTAATGATAAAGAGATGAGTAAAGGCACAATCACCAGGTCATCTAACATACCAAGCACAGGAATAAAATCCGGTATTAAATCTATAGGGCTTAACAAATAGCCAATTGTTATAGCAATGAGCAGCTTTGCAACAAATGGTGTACGCACATCTTTATAAGCTTGTATAATTATAAAAGCCTCCTCTTTTAAGGCAGAGGCTTTTTCTTTAAGACGTGATATTAAACTCAAGATTTATTTTATTACAAGATACAAGGCCTAAGCTGTGGCTCAGTTTAATGAGAGTAGCAAAATTAGTTGTTCTTATTATAATCGAAGCTCACCATCCATTGAATACCAAATTTATCAGTGATCATTCCGAACAAAGCGCCCCAAAACATTTTTTGCAAAGGCATTTTATTTGTGCCGCCTACACTAAGGCCTTTAAAAAATTGGTGAGCCTATTCTTCACTATCTGCATCAATTGAAATTGACATATTAGTGCCCGGAGAAACTTATGTCTCATAGATTCCAAAGCATCAGTGCCCATCAGGATACTAACACCAATGGGTAAGGCCACGTGCATAAGCATGTGTTGTTCATTTACAGGTATGCGATCTTTTTCCGGTGTATCGCTAAAGCGTTGCCGCGAGGTAAACTCACCACCAAAAATTGATTTATAAAAATTGAAAGCTTCTTCTGTATTACCCATAAAATTCAGGTAAGGGTGCGCGTTGGCATTGTGATTTATTTATAGTTTTAAAAAATGAATCGCAAATGAATGAACGCAGTCATTTATTTCTTTCAAGCAAGGCTTTTAAATTGTTAAGACTTGTCTGTAAATCAGTTCCAAGTAATTTGTCAATAAATAAGTTCATAAAGTTGAGCGGATATTTATTTGAACCCTGCATCACCCAATTAACTTTTGTTTGTTTTGGCGTTATAGTTTCCGTTGTCATATAGGCATTGCCGTCACCTTCCATCGGCCTCTCAAAACGAAGCGCAAGATCTATGCGTTTTCCTTCATCTATATTGGTTATCTCCTGCTGTCCTTTACCAACATTTTTATCATCACTATCCCAGGCTGATACAAACCCAACTGTGCCATCATTGCCTTTATAACTTCTGTGCATGTTAGTATCCGCCATTACCCATTTGTTATAATTATCCTGGTTCTTAACATGTTTTACGTAATTGAAAACTTCAGCAGCAGGCTTATTTATGATGACTTCTCTTTTTACCACATAGTCTTTTTCAACAAACATGGCAATAATCATCAGCAATGCAATGACACCAGCGATGAACAATAAAATTTTGACAAACAGGTTCATGCTATTATTTCAATGATCAATATAACTTTTAAAAAAAGTGTAAGTTAAGATGTAGGGCTTAACTCTTTGATTCAGATAAATCCTTGATTTTCTGCAATGCTTTCTCCCAGGCTTTACTCA
This sequence comes from Ginsengibacter sp., assembly GCA_039929165.1. GTDB lineage: Bacteria > Bacteroidota > Bacteroidia > Chitinophagales > Chitinophagaceae > Ginsengibacter. The sequence goes on along the minus strand of JBDSRT010000075.1, from coordinate 1,257 downwards.
TAAAGTCATAATAATCTTTATTCATATCACATTCAATTAACAATTGCGTTTGTGCATCATCACCGGTTAATACATATGTTTCTTTACCACCTTTTACGGCTTTGGCTTCTGCACTATCATATACCTCTTCGCCATTTGTGAGAACGCCTTCATACTCTATAACAAGTTCTTCAGGCGGTCTGCTCTTAAGTATTTTACCGATCAAGCCGCTATTCGAATCATCAGTAAAAATAGCTTTTCCGCCTACCTGCCAGTCTGTTTTGGCGTAAGTTCCGGCACTAAATTCCGCATACCATTGCCTGTTGTATTTATCCTCATGTAACACCTGCCAAACTTTTTGTTTTGAAGCATTGATGTTGATTGAACCATGAATAGTTTGCATATTATTTTCCATATAACTTTATTTTAATTAGAGTTTGATAATTTTTTTTAATTTTTTTTATCGGTAGTTTATGGATGGCACTTCATCCGTCAATAATTCCGCTATACATCCAAACTCGCTTAAAAACTTAATGAGTTGGCTGCACTCAATAAATCCTGTTGCTGACTGAATCCTTAAAATATTGTCGCAATCCAACAGATCAAAGTTTGCTTTGTAGCCACGGAAAGTGTTATGAATATATTCAATCAATTGAAGGGCTTCATCATTCTCTGTGATATTTGTTTTAAATATTTCTATCATTTGCCGGCAGGTTAAATAAGCCATTAATCCTTGATATATTTTAATAATACAGTTCCATTTCTAAAAACCTTCATATCTAAAAATGAGAGTTGCAGTCTGGCATTCGGATCTTTAAATAGAGCTGTTCCACTACCTAAAATTACCGGATTTACAAAAAGCCAATATTGATCTATGAGATTAAATTGATTAAGTATCGTTGCTATTTCTGCACCACCAAAAAGAATCAAATCCTTTCCAGGGGTGTTTTTTAAAGTCTTAACCTGCTCTTCTAAATTACCGTTCACAATGCTTGTATTCTTCCAGTCAGTGACAGATTTGAGTGTTTTGCTAAATACAAATTTTGGCAGGTAATTCATGTGATGTGCAATCATATTATCAGACGAAGGCCAATAATCTTTCAACAAATCATAAGACTTACGGCCGAGCAATATACCATCAACATTACTTAGTGTATCGTATATAAAATCTTCCGTTTCGTTATCAACCAAATGCCAGTCAAGCTCTTTGTGCGGCCCCTCAATAAAGCCATCCAGCGAAACCATCATTGATAGAATTAGCCGTCTCATCAATTACCG
>JBDSRT010000074.1:0-4731 GCA_039929165.1 Ginsengibacter sp. | reverse complement strand
TTTATGAAAACCATTTTCTTAAGTCTTTTCTTCTCAATCGTATTATTTGCGTCATACGCTCAATCAAACTCTGGATGGAAAAACCTATTTAATGGTAAAGATCTTGCCGGCTGGAAACAGCTTAATGACCAGGCAAAGTATACGGTTGAAAATGGGGAGATCGTTGGTACAACTGTTTCTAACGAACCCAATTCTTTTTTGGCAACATCAGAAAACTATGGCGATTTTATTTTAGAGTTTGAATTTAAGGTTGATAGTACCATGAACTCCGGTGTTCAGTTTCGCAGCGAAAGCACCGAAAATTATCAAAAGGGTAGAGTGCATGGTTACCAGTTTGAAATTGATCCATCTTCTCGTGGCTGGACAGGTGGTATTTATGATGAGGCTAGAAGAGATTGGTTGTATCCATTGGATTATAATACTACAGCTAAAAGAGCTTTCGAACAAAACCAATGGAATAAATGTCGTGTTGAATGCAAAGGGGCTAACATCCGGACTTATGTGAACGGAGTGGCTGCAGCCTATATAATTGATGACATGACATTGAAAGGTTTTATTGCTTTACAAGTACACGCAATTGGTAAAAATGATGTTGCCGGCAAACAAATCCGCTGGAGGAATATTCGTATTCAAACGTCTGGCCTCAAGCCCCCGGCGATGGATAATATTTTTGTTGTTAATCTACTGCCAAACAATTTGTCTGAACAGGAAAAAAATAACGGTATTAAATTATTGTGGGATGGTAAAACTACGGCTGGCTGGCGTGGTGTTTATAAAGATAGCTTTCCGCAAAAAGGCTGGGAAATAAAAGATGGTGAACTAAATGTATTGTCTTCTAACGGGGCAGAATCAACCAATGGTGGAGACATTGTAACTAAAGAAGTGTACGGGGCATTCATTTTACAATTTGATTTTAAATTAAGCGAGGGTGCAAATAGTGGCGTAAAATATTTCGTTACAGAGAAGGAAGCTAACAGCGGCTCTGCCATTGGTCTTGAATACCAGGTGTTGGATGATGCCAAACACCCTGACGCTAAACTTGGTGCTGCAGGCAACAGAACGCTTGGTTCTTTGTATGATCTGATACCTTCTGAACGTGAGCCAAGAGCCCGCCGCAAGATTGGCGAATGGAACCGTGGAATGATCGTTGTATATCCTGATAATAAAATTGAACATTGGCTTAACGGCTGGAAGGTTCTTGAGTATACAAGAGGCTCGCCGGTTTATAATGTGTTAGTAGCACGAAGTAAATACCAAGAATGGCCTGACTTTGGTATGGCAGCTAAAGGTCATTTACTATTGCAGGATCATGGCAATGCAGTGTCCTTCAGAAGTATAAAAATCAAAGAGCTTAAAGCAAGCAATTTGCCGGTATGTGATTGCAATTGATATATGTAATGGCTGAAATAAAACATATCTTTTACTATTACTTCTCAAATGTTCTTCATTGTAAAACTCTGCTGAATAAGTTATCTTAACAGATAGAAAATAAATTCATTCATGGCTCATTCCCGCCAATTAGCCGCAATCATGTTTACCGACATCGTGGGTTATACAACGTTAATGGGCGAGGACGAACAAAAAGCCTTTGAAATGCTTAGGCGTAACCGGCATTTGCAAAAACCAATCATAGAAGAACACAACGGAAAATGGATTAAGGAGTTAGGAGATGGTATCCTGGCCACTTTTTCTACCGTAACTGACGCTGTAGCCTGTGCTTGCTTAATACAAAAAGAATGTAATTCGACAGACGATCTTAAACTGCGTATTGGAATTCACCAGGGCGAAGTGATATTTGAAGATGACGATGTGTTTGGCGATAGTGTAAACATTGCTTCTAGACTTCAGGCCTTGGCACCTATAGGAGGAATCTGGATTTCGGAATCTGTTTATAAAAATATTTCCAACAAAAAAGGAATTAAATCAATATTTATTCGGGAAGAAGCACTGAAGAACGTAAAAGAACAGGTAAAGATTTATGAAGTGGATATCGAAAGTTTTCAATCCAAAGATTTTGAGTATTCTTCTATTGATAAACAAGTTGCTGAAAAAGTTTTTCAAAAAAATACTTCTGTACCGCTACATGATACTGCAATAAAAGCTGCCGAAAAAGAAGAAAGGATATATCCGACACAAAAAACAGTACACAACAGAAAGAAGATTATTGCATGGAGTCTACCCGTATTTGTTATTGCTATATTATTACTATTATTTCTGCCATCATGGATGAATAAACAAAGAGCACGCAATGAGTTAATCCCAGAAATCAAAAAACTGACAGAGGATAACTTTTTTACCACTAAGACCTTTGATCTTGCCAAAGAAGCTGAAAAATATATATCTAAGGATTCTGCCTTATTAAAATTATGGCCACAGGTAGCATGGCCTTTCTCATTCAAAACTAGCCCGGCCGGTGCAAGTGTGTATTGGAAAGATTATGATGATACAAAAGAAGAATGGAAATTGATTGGTAAAACACCACTTGAAAGTGTATTGATTCCAAAGGGGTTTACACGAATTAAAATTGAGAAGACCGGATTTAAAACAATGTTATCTCCCCCAACAATGTGGAGATCAGAATTAGATTTAAAACTTGACCGCACTGGCAAATTTCCTGAAAGTATGGTGAAAGTTTCAGGTTCAGAAACGTTGATGCTTATTGTTGGGCTGGAACAGTATGGCGGTAAATATGTGAATGATTTTTTAATGGACAAATATGAAGTAACCAACAAAGATTTCAAAAGCTTTGTAGATGCCGGCGGCTATCGCAATAAAACTTATTGGGAGTATCCTGTTTCCTCAGAAGATAAAATAATTTCATTTGAGCAGGCCATGAATTTATTTTATGATAAGACAGGTAAGCCCGGCCCTGCTGGTTGGGAAGTGGGCACTTATCCCGATGGGAAAGGTAACCATCCTGTTACCGGAATCTCCTGGTACGAAGCAATGGCTTATGCAAAATTTGCCGGTAAAAAATTGCCTACTGTTTACCATTGGAGTATGGTAGCAAATACCATTAACACATGGGGCATTATTCCGAAAAGCAATTTCAATGGCATTGGAACTGTTCCGGTAGGGAGCCTTGATGGCATAAGTGACTGGGGAGTTTATGATATAGCTGGAAATGCAAGGGAATGGTGTTTAAACGAAACCGGAAGAAAAGGAGAATGCTTTATACTTGGTGGGGGATGGAATGATCAGACTTATGCCTTTAATGACGGAAACACACAACTTGCTCTCGACCGTTCTTTGTCTAATGGATTTAGATGTATGAAAGAACTCCCCGGTGATACTTCCTATGACAAGTTATCTGGACCAATAAAACTTGCCTTTAGGAATTATCAAACTGAAAAGCCAGTAAATGACGAAACATTTAATATTTTTTTAAGGCAATATGTTTATGATCGTACTCCTTTAAATTCTAAGGTTGAAAAGTTTGCTGACACTTCACTTTGTAAAGTAGAAAAGATTGACATAGATGCAGCTTATAATAAAGAAAGGCTAACAGCTTATCTTTATCTTCCAAAAAATACATCACCTCCTTATCAGACGATTGTATATTTTCCCGGCTCTGGTGTTATCCACGACAGAAAATTTGATTTTAAGTCTGACCTGTGGGTATTTGATTTTATTTTAAAAAGCGGAAGGGCAGTTTGTTACCCAATCTTAAAAGGCACTTTTGAAAGAGGAGATGAACTTCGTTCTGATTTACAGGAACAATCTGTTTTCTATAAGGAACATGTAATTTCATGGGTAAAGGATTTCAGCCGTTGCCTTGATTATTTGGAAACCAGGAAGGATATAGTAAATGATAAATTTGGTTATTATGGCTTAAGTTGGGGAAGTGCAATGGCACCAGTCATGTGTGCAGTAGAAAAGCGATTTAAAACAGCCGTTCTTCACGTAGGCGGATTAATGATGACTGAGACATTTCCTGAAGTAGATCCTTTTAACTTCCTTCCACCTGTAAAAATCCCGGTGCTTATGCTTAATGGGGAAAATGACACATTTTACCCGCTTGAAACTTCTCAAAGGCCCTTGTTTAATTTTATAGGTACTGACACAGAGAACAAAAAAATGTTTGTATATCCAGGAGGACATCTTGTGCCCCGGTCAGAACTCATGAAAGAATCTTTATTATGGTTCGATAAATATCTGGGCGAAATTAAATAAAATATTATCCTTCAAAGTTGCTTACACATGAACATCTTTCACCTCGGGTTCTCCAAATTATTAATCAATATATTTATTCTAAACGTGTTTTAAATCGATACTAACATGACAATATCACGCAGAGATTTTTTAAGCGCATCAACTAAAGCTGCTGCAGGAATATATTTTGGCACTTTAGGAATGTCAGCAAAAAGTTATGCCCGTATCAAAGGTGCCAATGATCGTGTGAACATCGGTATCGTTGGTTTTTCTGATAGATTTAGAAGCTCGCTGTTGCCGGCCTTTCTCAATAACTATAAAGAATTGAATTTTGACATCATAGCTGTCTCAGATATCTGGAAGTTGCGACGTGAAGAAGGGCAGCGCTATTTAAAAGAAAAGGTTGATCATGATGTTCAGGCCTGTATAAATAATGAAGCCTTGTATACTATTAAAGATGTGGATGCCGTCATTATCAGCACGGCCGATTTTCAACATGCGATGCATACCGTTGAAGCTGTAAAGGCTGGTCGCGATACGTATACCGAGAAACCATTTGCCGAAACAATGGATGATGCT
>JBDSRT010000073.1:0-19770 GCA_039929165.1 Ginsengibacter sp. | reverse complement strand
ATAGTGCCACCATAAGCCGATATACTTACAGTCGATGTATTTTCAATATTTTTTGCATAAAACCGAAGTTTAGCTGAAGTGATATTATTTATTGAGGGCAGATTGAATTTTAAGTAAGCTGACCTTTTGTAGTCACCGTTTGTTGCCCCCTTAATCATAATCGACGAGTCACGGCCATAATTTACTGACGTATAAACACCACCTCTAACCTGGGCATCTGCTACAGGAGACACATTCGTAGTAACCTGTTGTGTTGTCTTTGGTTTAAGCAAAACAATTTGACCATTGCCACCATACTCAGAAACGTAAATATTTCCGTTTAATGTATTCTCAATCAAATCCAGGGGATCCGAGAATCCAGAAAATCCAGGTATGCCTGCGCCTTCTGTATAACTGATAATGTTCTTATTGGTACCTCCGGGCGTCAAAACAATAATATCGTCATTTTGGCTATATCTTACAACTAGTATTTTACCTTTCAAAGCACTATTAAACGTTGAACTTTTATATTCGATAGTTCCATCAGGTGATTTGTTATGCTGAAAATCAAAAGCAAAGCCTTTATAATTTATATCAGGCCGAGTGCCGACTGGGTAAGCGTCAACTTGTGCAGAATCCATAGCGGAAGATGGATTGCCACCGTTTAAAACATATTCACCACGTAAAGCATTTGGATGCCCATAATATCCACCTTGTTGTACTTTAAACAGATAATCCTCCTGGGTTTGTTGAACATTGGTTAATTCCGGCACTATAGGGCCGGAATAGGGTTTACCATTAGTTCTAATAGTTCCTGTTACGGAAGAAGGCGTGTTTCCTCCAGCAGCTGAGCCATTGGCTGCCACATACAACTGGCCGTTACTATGCCATAATAAATCGTACGCATTTCTAATTCCTGACGCATAAATTTTAAGCGGTGCATTTATTGCAAAAGGATCATAAAAACCGCCTCCCTCAGATGTTTTCACATCTAATGGCAAGGTTATTCCACCTATTAAAGAAAGATTAAGTTTTAAAACAGCAGCGCTAAGGAGATGTTCGCTTCTTAACCCCCAGTTATTATCAGCCCTGCCCATACCACTATTACTTCCCTGTGTAAAATATAAATTGTTGTCCGGACCAAAACCAATACTATTGGTAAGATGGTCTTTCTTAGACCGGGGAAGGTTAATAAGGACGTCTTGCACATTCTCTAAATTTGAGCCACTCAGTTTTGTAAGTTTTCCGTCCCAATCGGGGCCATTAACGAACATAAATGAGCTGTGTGTTACCCAGGCAATCAGGTTTGTTGCAGTTGAAGTTGGATCAAAAGCCAGGCCTACTGCTAAACGCTTTTGCCTGGTGCCAGTTTCATCCTGCAATGAATAAATCAACTGTGGTGTTCCTAACGTGCCGTACGTGTTTATAGTAAATCTCTTAATAATTCCATCTATAGTTATTGCATAGAGTTTATTGTCGGGTCCGATGGTAATACTTGAATGCTGACCGACCGTATTGGTTAACGTTATTTTATCAAAGGCAACATTTAAAAGTCTGGTCGCAGTGTCTGAGCCTGTTTTGAAAACGATTGAGTAAGGGACAAAAGCCGAATCTGCAAGATCTTTTACGCCCGCTGTTATAGTAAAACGGTAGGAGGTATTAATTTTTAGTGAGGCTTGAGGAACAAGCGTAATTGCGTCTCCACCACCGGTTCCATTAACATTAGCCGACACCATCACTCCAGTTACATCTTCTTTTAAAGTAACAGTAGACGGTGTAATTGTGTTGTTATTAATACCTCCATTTGGCAATTTTAATATACTCGTCGATATTGATGCATTCACACTAACATTTGTTGCACTATTTTGGGGTGATACGCTAACAACCGAAGGCCTGTTTGTATTTGAGGCCACGGCAGTGACCCAGTTAATTTTTGTATTTGATCCACCTCTCGCATCTATAGTTAAATAATTATCAGCAACACATATTGTTTTGGTAACCTTATAAAATTTTTGTGTTGATGTTGGGGTAAAACTACTTATCAAGTTGACACCTTCTACGTTTATGGAATGTTTGCTATCTATCTGCGTAGGATCGCCTACAGACACAGTAACGTCGTATAATCCGTTTTTGATTAGCCCCTGCCAAATACCTTCTATTTTTGTACCACTAAACGTAGAAACCGAATTACCCTGCATATGCATAAAAGTTGCTAAGAGAATATCTGAAGGAGAAGTTCTTTTACGGGTGTTTAGTCTTAGGTCGAGCGGAGAATTATCGCTTATTCTGAGCCAACCATATTTGTTACCAGATCCTTGTTGCGATGACGTTCTTGTAGCAAATGGTTGCCCGTAATCTTTTAACCAGCCTGAAGGTGCAGACGTAATAGAATCCTGAAAGTTAACCTTCAAAACAACCTGAGAGCTATTCGGGTCAGTTACAGTAATTTTTATCGATAGAATTGCGCTAGTGTAGTTGGCAGCAGATGCTGTTACTTTGGCGGAGTAAGTTCCTACAGTTAAATAGGTGGCGTTTACCACGAAAGTTATCTCAGAGCCTGCAGTATAGCTAATGCCATTCAATACACTATTGTTCACCTTAAGCCACGATGGCACGTTTCCCCCACCATCGATTGCCTTTAAAGAAACTTTGAGCGGCATTTGATCAGACGTTGAAATATATTCTGATATACTTTGTGAGGTACTTTGTTGTAACGAGATGTTGTAATCAGTTTGAACAAACTGTATTAATCCTGATTCAATATGACGTTCGCTTCCGGCAATTTTGCTAGAACGATTGTCTCCCAGTTTTAACGACTTTAACGCCCTGGCATTTACATGGGAGTAGCTGAAATAAATTGCGAATAAGACTATTTGAAAAATAGTCTTAAAATTTATGTGGCGGGGTTTATATGTTTTAGAATTCACTGCGGTAAGGAGTTAATGAGAGATGAGGTAAGTGACTGTGTATGAAGCTCTAAAATTAAGACCTTCAACAGACACTATCTTAACCTAAAAATTATACCAAATTTAAAAAAAAAGCCGCTATTTTATAGCAGCTTTTCCAGATTTATTTATCAACTTTTTTATTCAATGATAAATTTCAAAATTTCTGTGTGGCCTGAGGCATTTGTAACTCTTAATAAATATAGTCCGGCCTTGAAACCATATTTAGAAATATCCATTTCCACAGAAAATTTACCAGATCCTGTTCTTGTATTTCCGAGCTCATAAATGCGGCCCGCCGGATCGATAATTTGTAGACTATTATTGCCAACGTAAGACGCAGGAAAATTAACAGCAAACTTTCTCTTCACGGGGTTAGGATACATTTTAAGTTTTGCAAAGGGTTGAACAACGTTTATCGATCCGTACCTTCTTCCTATAATGATAGCTGAATCCAGGTTTGCCTGGGAACTCATTAAACCTGCGCCAGTACTGAAACTGTAAACTTCTATCCCGCATACCATTGGCCTGTTAACGGTAGCAGAAAAGTCTATATTGAGTTTGCCATCATTAACAACTACTCCAACATTTTTTACTAATGCTGCTGCACTACCCACTTCCTGAGCAACATCTAGATTTATTAACCGTTGAGTTCCTTCCAGAGCAACAGTCATAACTCTCGAGCCGGGCCCACCTGTTAAGCCTGTACCGGCATTACCCCAATAGAGTTCTGCAAAATGTAACCTTACAATATAATTCCCGTTAGCAATTGGAAATTCATAACGGAAAGGTCTTTTATCGGCATTGGACGATTGCTCTATGCGTAGTATAGTATCCTCATCACTAGCGGCTAACTCTGTTACCAAAGGGTTAGTATACGGCTCAAGATTATCATGGGCAAAAACAGTATCTGCAGCCCAGATCTTACCGTTTAATGTAACTGACTTTGCAGAGCCACTATTAATCCGCTGATGCAATGTTACTGTTGTGGTATTTAGTTTAGCAATTCCATATAACGGAATTCTTAAAGGTGTTGGTGAATTTGTGTATTTAACAAGTAAATCCGCAATTTTAAGCCCTTCAGTTACTGGTTTAAAAGCAACCGCAATTGTTGTAAATTCCTGGGGGGCCAATAAGGTTTTAAAAGGACTGGCAAATGCAAACTCAGTTTGGTTGTCACCAACTATTTTTATCGATGAGATTGTGAGAGCTGGATCTTTTGAGCCATTTGCATAAATCTTCCCATTATTTGTAATTGTCACTCTCAGGGAATCTATAGTTTGAAGCACCTTTTGACCAAAATCAAGCGCTGAAGGAGAACTTACCAATTCTGAACTATAACTTGTTCCTGTTTCCGGTTTTATATTTTTTACATAGTAAATATTATCCTGATAATCATAATTAGTAAAATCACTTCCTAAATAATCGTTTCCGATTATATAATTATTAGGAATAAGATTCCCATCAGCATCTATAGCTTTCCATACTCTTATACCTATTTTTCTCTCCGGATTAAAAGTAGTGTCTGTCCAGTCTTTACCGCCAACTTTAAATCCAATCACTGCGCTGGTTGTAATGTTACCTTCTGCTGCAGCAGTTGTTGATCCATTTTTCTTTGGCAACACAGACTGCCCATCTAAAGCACTGTGGGTGAATACCGTATTTAGAGTTGTAGAGCCTTTTGTATGCCACATAATTCTTTCGGTGGCAGTGCAACAGCCATGATAAGCTGCCATCTGGCGAATCGAAATGGGCTTAGTATCATCTGCTCTTACAAAATAAGAGGATAATATCTCATCACCTCTAAGATATCTTGGATCGCCGGAATTAGGATCATTTTTGCCAAAGCCTGTTTTAGTTTTAAAACCAAATGCAGTGATAACTTCCTGTGCATATGGTTCATATGTGCCTTCTCCTTGTTTTTGCCAGATACCTCGCAGGTAAACAATTTTCGTTGATAGCTTGGCGTCATTTGAAACTATCGTTAACGAATCCACGCAAATTTTTACTCTTGTTGACTGGTCCACAGCCACAAATTTTATAGTCACGTCAATAAAGCTGCCCGATGTGATAGTAATAGGGAAAGCTGTTGTTGAATCGTAATTAAGACCTTTGATTTTTAATATTGTAAACAAAGTTTTGTCGCCAAGAAACAGATTTTTAATAGTTAATGCGCTAACGCCTTTGTTATGAATCCGTAAATTAATGGAATCATGATTTCTATTTTTCACGCTGTCTCTTCCCCACGGCACCTGAATTCTTGAAAAAGTAAGATTGTCGTTAGAAGGAAACTTATCCGGATTCTCAACAAACAGCAGAGAATTAACCGCATTTTCAGACTTAACGTTTCTTACAATAAATACAATGTCTTGAAAATCAATACCGCTGGTTGTTTCTTCAAAGGCAACTATATATGCGTTCGCAATAACATTACCATTAACCTTGTATGGATAAACACGAACATGATGCGGAATCGCCCCGGCAAAAATGTTTAGTTTGTCTTCACTATATAGTATTCTGTTTTTGAAATACGGCCATTTTGAATAAAATCCAAACGTTTCGCCTAACGGATCAAAAGAAAGTGTTCCAACCACTTCAGGATTTACCGTTTGGCCATTTGTTAATGGATTATTTGACACCGAAAATAATTGCTTCGCCGATGTTATATCACCGCTCTTGTACCATCCTAAACTTGTGACGATAGCACTATCTGTAGGTCCAAATACCGATATAGGTTCAATGGTAACAAGTCCGCTTCCCGCCTTTTGAAATCTTTGAATACTTATTTCTTCGCCAAGTAGTGCAGCTTTTTGCAATGTGGCATTGCTATTAATTAATGCTGTTGAGGCATCATCATCACCAACTGTTACAGAAATTTCTTTAAGAGTGAGAATCGATTGAAGTGAAGGCTCATTGCTTCCACCCAGGCCGGCTGTTCCCAGACTCCGCAATGACACTGAAGAACTTGGCGTTAAGGCATCATTACTTCCTATTACAATACTTGCCGTTTTCAGTCCAACAGAGGATGGATTAAAGGCAACACTAAAAGTAATAGAACTTCCCGAAGTGACAGCTTTTGGGAATACAGGCAGATCATATAATACATACTGATTAGCATTGGTGCCCGCCAACGAGACATTACTTACAGTCAAGGTTCCTGCGCCGGTATTTTTAATTGTTATAATCCGCTTGTTCCCTACAGCTCCTCCCGTTACGTCGTTATCATACACAATACGGGGCGTAACCGTAATAGTTCCGTTTGCCGTTGTTGTAGTATTTACTGCTCTCAATAGCGTTATTGTACCTTCACCACCATACTCAGATACATATAAATTTCCTTTTGCTGAGTCCTGGGTGATATCAAGTGGATCATTAAAACCTGAAAGCCCTGGCACGAAAGCACCTTCAACTGCACTAATGATGTCTTTATCCGGACCACCTGGTGTCAAGGTAATAATATCGTCATTTTGGCTATACCTCACAATCATTAACTTACCTTTTAAAGCACCATTAAAGTTATTGCCCTTATATTCTATTGATCCGTTTGGTGATTTATTTGTCTGAAAATCGAAAGCATAACCTCTATAATTTGCATCTGGTAACGTACCCAGAGGATAGGTAGGCACCTCAGCGGGATCAATTGCAGATGTTGGATTCCCTCCATTCATAACGTACTGACCTCTAAGAGAATTTGGATGTCCATAAAAACCACCTTTCTCAATCCTAAATAAAAAATCTTTTTGGGTTTGCTGCACATTTGTAAGTGCAGGCACAGTTGGACCGTTATAAGCCGTTCCATCAGGGCGAAGCGTACCATTAACTGATGCAGGTGTATTACCTCCGGCAGCTGAACCGTTCGTTGCTACGTATAGTTTTCCGTTACTATGCCAAACTAGATCGTAAGCATTTCTTACCCCTGAAGCGTAAATAGTTAATGGCGCATTAACCTGATAGGGACTATACGTTCCACCGCCTTCAGATGTTTTGACGCTAAGCGGTAATGTTGCTCCCATTGCTTTAGTATTTAACCTCAGAACTGCACCTGACAATAAATGTTCTTCACGATATCCCCACGTCTTATCTGCCTTACCCATTGCACTATTACTTCCTTGCGTAAAGTACAAGGCACCGTCAGGACCAAATGCGATGCTGTTTGTTAAATGATCTTTTGCTGATCTTGGCAAGTTTATAAGCACATCCTGAACAGTCGCTAAATTAGGGCCACTTAGTTTGGTCAGTTTTCCGTCCCAGTCTGGGCCATTCAAAAACACAAACGTGCTGTTTGTGATCCAGGCAATTAAATTACTGGCTGTAGATGCCGGGTCAAAGGCAAGTCCGATTGCAAGTCTGGGAGTTCTGGTGCCTGATGCATCCTGTAATGAATAAATAAGTTGAACATTAGTGGTATCTAATGTACCGTCTGCTTTAATAGTAAATCGTTTGATAATACCGTCAATACCCAAAGCATATAATTTTCCATCGGGTCCCATTGTGACGCTGGAATGCTGACCTTTTATTCCGGGCATCATTACCTTTTCAAATTTAGCATTCAAAACTTCACTTGATGAGCCGGATCCTGTTGTAAACTTACTTGTATATGGAATAAATGAAAAGCCTAATAGGTCTTTAACACCGCCTGTAATTGTAAATACATAAGTAGTACTAAGTTTAAGCGGAGCAGTAGGTGTTAATGTTATGGCATCCCCACCACCAGTACCGTTTACGTTTGCTGTAATCACAATCCCGCTAGCTTCTTCCTTTAAATAAACGTTTAGGGGAACGATCGTGCTATTGTCAATTCCGCCATTGGGCAATTTTAATATGCTGGTGGAAATAGAACTGTTTTCACTAACATTTTGTGAAGCATTTTCAGGATTAACTAAAACCACAGATGGTCGTTTGCCCGTTGACGGCGCAATATTTATAAAATTGATTTTGGTATTTTTACCGCCTGATGCATCAACTGTTAAGAAGCCATCGGCAACTGTTACGGTAATTATTGCTGAATCAAATTTTATAGTTGATGATGGAATAAATCCATTAATTGCAGAAATTCCTTCAACATTTACAGAATGTTTACTGTCGATTGCTGTAATATCTCCAACGGCTACCTTTACGTCATAATTACCGTTTTCTACCTGGATTTCCCAAATCCCTTCCGTTTTAGTACCGCTAAATGATGCAATATCATTAGCCTGCATATGCATTAATGTTGCAAGTAAAATATTCGAGGGCGTGGTTCGCTTTCTGCCATTTTTTGTAAGATCTAAGGGTGCTTTAGCAGTAGTAAGCCATCCATAGTTATAACCACTTCCCTGGTTAGAAGAAGTTCTTGGGCCGAATGCCTGCCCAAAATCTTTGAGATAACCTGCAGGTGGAACAGTAACTGAATCCTGAAAATTAATTTTTACTGTTGTTAACTGGCCTGCAGCCGCGGCGTTTACATTTAAAGTAATTTCAAGAACACCGTTTGTATAACCCGCAGCAGTGGCATTTACTGTTGCCGCATACTGCCCAATAGAAAGATTGGTTGCATCAAAATTAAAAGAAATCTCAGAACCTGTTGTGTAACTAACACCATTTAACAGGCTTCCATTCACATTGAGCCATGTCGGTACATTTCCGGCCGGTTCCTTTGCTGTAAGTTGCACACTTGTAGGGTAATTATCTGATGTAGATATATACTCAAGTAAGCTCTGAGAACTGCCCTGTTCAACCTCTGCAGTTTGCGAGGCCTGGGTGAATAATATAGATTTTGAATTAGAAGGCGATGTTACCTGTAGATTTATTGCTAGTGATGCTGTAGGATAACTTGTTGCATTTGCCTTAACTATCGTAGAGTATTTACCTGCAGTTAAGCCGCTGGCATTAATGCTAAATGATAATGGCGTACCAATTGCCGCAGTTGGCACCACAAGCCAGTTAGCAACTGTTTGTTGTGAAAAAGTAACTTGAGGATTACCCTGGTTAACCGACAATGTCGAATATTGACTTGCGACCGTTCCACTTTCAACAACAGTATAATTTAAAACAGCAGGAGAGAAAGAAAGGGTATTTGCAACAGGTGCAGGTTTAATCTCGGTTATATTAAAATCATCAAAGGTAAATACCAAAGGCGTTGAAGACTTCCTGTTAGAAGTAA
This sequence comes from Ginsengibacter sp., assembly GCA_039929165.1. GTDB lineage: Bacteria > Bacteroidota > Bacteroidia > Chitinophagales > Chitinophagaceae > Ginsengibacter. The sequence continues at coordinate 10,704 of JBDSRT010000073.1, read as the reverse complement.
AAATACCGGCAAATGAAATACCACCCGTAGTTCCATCAGAAAGTAACTGTCCGTCACTAAAAGATGAAGGTATGGCTACTTTTGCTAAAGTAACCTCTGCACCACCATTCACGATATAGTAAGCTGTAACAGAATCAGCAGCTGGATTTACAACCAATTTTAATTTAATTATACTATTACTTAATATAAGTTTGGGTCCTTTAATGTTATTAGTGCTCGCAGAAACAGCTCCAACCTCTGTCAGAAATTCTACCTGGGCATAGCCGCTACCGGCCGAGATAACATCTAACTTAACATAATTGTCTTCATTAAGACCAAAATAAATGCCGCCTTGTTCAGATAAATTTGTACCTGCGAGCGGTTTATTTAGGGTGGCTTCAATAATGGTGGTGTTTAAAGTCTTTATCCCCACACCCAATGCATTTACCTGAGAGTTAGTTGAGGAACTTTGAGCAGGATTTAGATAGCTAATACCTGCGGTGGACGTCACAAATAATTGTCCGTTGTTAACATACAACTTAGAAGGTTCATAACCCGGCACCAATGAATTTGAAGGTGTAAAGAGAGGGGCAGAGGGATTAGTTGCCATAAAAAATCCCGTACCTATTCCTTGCTTATCTAATAACCCGCCTTCACTTCCCGAAAAGGTTAAGGAAAACGGAATTGACTTCACGATAGCTGGACAACTAAATGAGCTTACAGGTGAGCAATTTTGGGCATTAGCCACCAACACAGACGCAGAAATAGCTATGGTAGCTAAAGCGCTCCTTAAAAACTTAAAATCACTAATAAGATTCCGGTAAATTTTTTTCACGATACTTGTTGTTTACTTGTTTCAAGGCTGGCTTCAAGTAGGTATTGGAAAATTATATACTAGATAAACTGAGAAGGTATTTGGAAAGGAATACACAACGCAATTTCAGTAGGGTAAGACGGTAGAAGAGGTAAATATAAATAAACAATGCAGGAATTGAAACCTTCTAATAGGTTAATTTTCAATAAACCGATTTTTTAGGATTTTGACAATTATTAAGACGTCTGTTGAAAATTTGGGAAGAATTGAGTTGGTTTACTGAAATTTCTTCAACGTAATTTGGCAATTAAATTATGCTTGCACTTACAGTTGCTTTATATAAGGATGCTTTTTCCGGTTTGTCAAAAAAAACCTGGTGGCTTTCTGTGGTTATGCTGATTAACAGAAGCGGAACCATGGTAGTACCCTTTATGACGATATACCTGACTCAGAAAATGAATGTAAGTATATCGGCAGCAGGTTTTGTAATGAGCCTTTTTGGAATGGGTGCTGTTTCAGGCGCTTTAGTAGGTGGTTATGTTACTGACAAAAAAGGCGCTTATTATGTACAGCTTGTTACTTTATTTGGTGGCGGTATTCTTTTTATCATTCTTGGCCAAATGAGATCTTACGTTTCTATTTGTGTGGTTACCTATTTTCTAGCCTTTGTTAATGAAGCTTTTAGGCCGGCAAATACTGTAGCGATTGCTGACTACAGCACTGCCGGAAACAGGACACGCTCTTACTCTCTTAATAGACTCGCTATTAATTTAGGATGGGGATTTGGTGGCGGCTTAGGCGGCATGATTGCATCTTATAGCTATGAGTTATTATTTTGGGTTGATGGAATTACCAATATAGCGGCTGCAGTGTTGCTTTTGGTCTTGCTGTCGCCTTCCCGGGTAAAAAATATTGTAGTAGACCCTGTAATTCCGGAAGCTTCTATAATAAAAAAGCCTCATAATGATAGAACCTTTATGATTTTTATAGTGCTGGTATTTTTATTTGCAGCCTGCTTTTTTCAAATGTTTACCACGTTGCCGGTTTTCTATAAAACTGATTTGCATTTGAGTGTCTTCTTTATCGGTATTGTTATGGCTCTTAACGGATTGATCATAGCTGTGGTAGAAATGATCCTCATTTTTAAGTTAGATGGTAGTAAACATCCATTATCGTTTGTTTCCCGAGGCACAGCTTTGATAAGCCTTTCTTTTTTTGTTTTAATTTTCCCTGTCGGTAACGTTCAACTGATAGCATTGGGCGCCATGCTTTTGATCACTTTTGGCGAAATGCTTTCAATGCCTTTTATGAATTCCTATTACATTTCAAGAACTACGGAGAACAATAGAGGGCAATACTCTGCACTATTCACAGTAGCGTGGGCCACTGCTCAGGCAACCGGGCCGTTTGCAGGGGCATTAATTGCACAACATTTTGGATTTAAAACACTCTGGTTGATGATCGGCTGTATCGGTTTAATACTGAGCCTAGCTTACTGGAAATTGCAGGCAAGGTCATTAATATTATCTCCTTAAAAAATCTTTGAATGACTGTTGCATGTACGCTTTGCCTGACAGCAATTGACTACTATCTATTTTCCCTGAACGATAAATTTCTTTTTTTGCTACGTTATCAAAAGTTACGGCACCTTTCGGCGTTACAATTCCAAATCCATCATTAAAAATGTAAAATGCAAACTGGTTTGCTTTTAAATCAAGCAGATCCTTACTCCATTTCCAACCTGAATTTTCAATATTTAATTGTCTGAGTAAAGTATAACCAATATCTGTTTGTGAACCGATCGTGTTGATAACAACGCCTTTCTGTTTTAAAGCGCCTCCGGAAAAGAGTAAAGGAATTTTGAATTTTTCAGGATTATCATTGGCGTCAAAATAGGGCAAACGATGACCATGATCTGCCACCATAATTATAAGTGTAGAATCCCACCAGCTTTGCTGTTTGGCTTGCGTAATAAAAGCTCCAATAGCCTGATCTGTATAAGCAAAAGAATTTTTGAATAGACTTGTTTCATCATCTCCTGCAAAATGTTTCTCAAATGGCACCTTGTAAGGTTCATGGCTGCTAAGTGTAAACAAATTTGCAAAAAATGGTCGCTTTTCTTTATTTAAGTCAGACAAAAATCTTTTCAATAAAACGTCATCATGTACGCCCCATTTAGAATTATAAAATTTGCTGTCAAAATCACCCTTACTGATAAGCCTGTCATAGCTCCCGTTAAGCAGATATGACTTTATGTTTGCAAAAGCCAGTTCACCGCCGTAATAGTAGCTGGTGTTATAACCTTGTTTTTTGAGCGTTGTAGATAACTGCGGAAGCTTTTCTGTTTTGGTAGGTGTCTTAACAATTGAAGTAACGGTTTGCGTAGGGTATCCGCTTAATAATGCTACTAAACCCTTCTCACTTCTGTCGCCACTGGCATAAATATTATTGAACAACATGCCTTCCGCAGCAATTTTATCAATGTTAGGCGTCACACCTTTCTGTCCGCCAAGGCAGCCAATAAATTTTGAAGTATAACTTTCAAGAATTATAAAAATTATGTTAGGCTTTTTCGTATTAAGTATACTTTCTGAAAAGCTGGAAGGTTTATTGTTATACAGAGAATCCACTAGTGACTTTGCCTTATTATCTGCCATAAAAGTGTAAGGATTATTCGTGTTGAAATCTTTCCTTAATACAGAGTGCAAAAAATTCCAGGGTAGATTTACAGCCGCATGATTTGCAAAAATTTTACTTGAAAAGTAAACATCACTCTGGTTAACCGGTATTTGTTGAAATCCGCCGCGGCCAAAGATTGCAAGTGAAAGCAGAAGTATAACCGAAATAATAATTGACATTAAATTTTTTTCGGTTGCTTGTTTGAAAAAAGTCTGAATCAATATCCGAAAAATTGCAATGAAAGCTGCAATGATAAAGATGAAAATAATAGAAAGCAAAAGCAACGGTGCTGTTGAAGCTGAGGCTGCCATTTCCTTAGGTGTCTTAAAGTATTGTAGTACAGTTGAATTAATCCGGTAACCCCAGGCCGTGTAAAGTTCCAGATCGGCAATCATTAAAAAACTGATAATGACTATCAAAGGAACTGTGTAAATTTTTAATATTGGCGCTATCTTAAAATGAGGAAGAATAACATTAAGTAAGAATAGCAAAAAGGGAATAACAGAAAGATAAGCAGCAAACGATAGATCCAGAATCAAACCAAAGCGAAAAACATTTAAAATTTCTGTTGTTGATAAGCTTTGACTTTGCCGATGATGATACAAAAGAAAGACTGCCCGGATGCAAATAAAATAGATGACCCAGAATAAAAAATACAGCACATTTTTTATGACGTCATTTTTCTTCAAGGGAGATTATTCATTATTACAGATACATGATTGTTGAAATAAAAAGAGGCTGTCTCAAAAGGGTGAGACAGCCTCTTTTTATTCATATACCTGATGGAATCAGTTTTCGTTTATGCGATCCTCAGAGCCTTCATTCTACTTATGAGTCAGCCTCTTCTAAAGATTTTGATATGCTGTTACATATTTTTTACTGTAGTTACAGCGCTTAACCTGGTAGACATCGGAATAACCTGTCCCATTGCTTCAAGATTACCACTGGAATCCAACGTGGTGTTACGTGTCTTAATTATACCGGATTTAACATCTACAGTTTCTTCACCTGATATCAGGCCTGTGGTTTTTGACAATACTTCCATGCCCTGCATTTCAGCTTTCGTATCAGTTGTTACATTTCCTGAAACAGCCAGCGTTGCTTCATTGCCATTAATTGCGGTAATCTTATATGTCGTAGTTTTCGAAACTCCATTTTTTGAAGTGCTGTCGCTCCATGTATCACCAACTTTTGCTTTAGCAGGCAGCACTAAAAAAGCTTCACTTAAACCATATCCACTTTCTTCAGCATTCCCCATTAACTGTTGCATCATCATGCTCATCATTCCACTACCTGCTGCTTTTGAAGTGTCCTTGCTTGCAGATAATACTTTACCGGATTTACTAATCACAACACTTTTAGGATTGTTAATCATAGATTTTACATCTTTTCCCATTTCGCCTTCCATATCTTCTTTTTTATCAGAATCAAAATTCATGTCATTGCCCATTGCCGTTAAATTGGCGGCCATTTTTGTGTAAGTCGTAGCCAGGTCATAACCTTTATCAGACATGTTTTTTACTTCAACGTTATTTGACGTAAATATGTCTGCTTTCGAATCAATGGACTGCCCTGCCATTTCCTGTTTGGATGTTGCGCTGAACTTATTTTCTATAATAAATTTTTGCCCTTTTGATAGATTAACAGTATTGGACGTTTGCGCAGATGCTGCAGTAACTGTTATTGTAAATGCGATTAATAGATTTAAAACTTTAGTCATTAATTTTTTCGATTTTGAGGCGCAAATATAGCTGCATATGAGGTCAGTTCGAACGTCTAAAAATCTATTTTAACAAAGTTTCTTACCCACTACATTTGTATTTTTTAACTATGACGCCTGTACAAACGCAACATCTATTACTTTCGTTTTTCTGGATATTATATTGTATTGTTCACAGTGTGTTGGCTAACGGGAGCGTAAAGAACAAAGTCCAAAACATAATGCAGGATAATTATAAATATTACCGACCTGCTTACGCCATTTTTGCAACGTTTACATTGATTGCAGTAATATGGTTTCACTTTTCAATCACATCTTTGGAAATCTACACCCCATCTTTTATTATCAAATTAATAGGTTACTTAATTACGTTGACAGGGCTAATTATAATGCTGATTTGTATAAAAAAATACTTTTATGAATTGAGCGGCTTACAAGCTCTGCAGCACGAGAAGGCAACAAATACGTTACAAACAAATGGGTTGCACAGCTTTGTCCGACATCCGCTTTATTTTGGAACGATCGCTTTTGTCGTGGGCTTGACAATAGCTTTTTCCTATTTAAATAACATTATCGCAACGCTTATCATTACTATATATGTCTGGATTGGTATTAATGTTGAAGAAAAAAAGTTAGTGCAGGAATATGGTGATCAATATATAAAGTATAAGCAGCGTGTGCCAAAATTGATCCCGTTTGCAAAGTAGAAGGTAGTAAAAAAATAAGGGCCGGTAAATACCAGCCCTTAATAAATTGGAAATATATCAGAATTATCCCACCAATTTCACGTTTACAGCGTTCATCCCTTTTTGACCATTTTGAAGGTCAAATTCTACGTGATCATTTTCTTTAATTTGATCAACTAAACCGCTTACATGTACAAATGTTTCTTTATTAGAATCATCGTGTTTGATAAAACCGAAGCCTTTCTCTGTGTTGAAAAATTTTACGGTTCCTTTTGTTTTACTGTCCATTATTATGTATTTAAAATTAAGGCTGCAAATATAGGGGAAAAAAGCCAGCCGTGGCTTGTTGATTTTAGGAGTGCCAGCCAGAGTATCGTCAAGCTTTTAAAAGGCTAAGCAGCAAAGCATTAACACAAAGCGCCATTTAAAATCGTTTGCCCAATAACTTTTCCTCTACCCTTTTTAAGCGCAATCCAGACAGATTTATGCTTTTTCCTAAATATTAGGAAGCAACAAATTCAGTTGACTTTCTAAAATTTTTGCAGAAACTTTTCTCACCTTCCCAATGTATTCTCCGTCAATCTGGAAGTGTGCTTTTGATGTAACAGTTATATCAACGGTTTTAGCTTTAAACACTTCAACCTTTTTAGAATTAAACTTTTTGAATTGAAGGAACATTTTCAACACCGAAAAAAACGCCACACGCCTTACAATTACAATCTCGAAAAAACCATCGTGTAAATCACCCTCAGGATTTATTAAGGCGCCGGTTCCATACTTACTCGCATTAGCCAGTACAACCATATAGGCGTGTGCTGCGATTTCTTCTTTATCGGTTTTAATAGTTAAATGCATTCTTCTTTTGCGGAGCAGAACCCGTAATACCAACCTGGCATAACCCAGCTTACCTCTTAAATTACCAGCTTGGAAATATTTTACCAATTGTGCATTGAGGCCTAAATCGCTCAGGTGAATGCAAATATGTTTATCATCAATAAGCACAACATCCGCACATTTTACGTTGCCATTTATCAATACATCCATCGCACCTTTTACACTGGAAGGAATTTGCATTTCAGTAGCCATACCATTCGCCGAACCGGCGGGCAAAATCCCCATTGCGATAGGTGTTCGCAATAATTGTTCGGCAACTAGTGACACCGTTCCATCGCCTCCCACGGCAACAACTTTGTCGGGTTTAAAAGTTTCTATCCAATATTTTAGTGAACCAGCATCATTTTTGTCGCCCATTAAAACAAATTCAATGATGTGTGGCAACTCTTTAAAATACTGTCGGGCTTCTGACTCCCAATCTATACCGGATTTTGTACCCGATTTTGGATTAATGACAAATAATATTTTTGCCGGCTCAGATGTTTGCATAATTTAAATTTACCTGCAGGTTAATAGCAACTTTATGGGAAATGATAAAGTAAAGAAAGTTTCATTTGTAAATCGTATAATTAATAAGGTGCTTCGTTATTTTAGGCTAAATAATGAACCGGTTATTAAAGTATATCATGGATACAGCAACGGTAAAAACATTACAGTTTATGGTCATGCCCTCGCATTAAGTTCATTACCGAGAAAAACATTTCGTAAACGCGTTGTCACCAACTTCTTTTCAATGCTGAGGTTGTTTATTGTGAAGCCGTTGCCGGGTGCGAAATTAAAAATGAACTTTAAAGACAGTGAGTATTTTACTTCTTCAGAAATTGATGGGTTTTATAAGTTTGAAATAGAAACAACAGAACTAGTTAAGCCTGGTAAACATGAAGTATTTGTTACCCTGCTGCAGGATGAGACTTTTAAAGAGGTAAAAGCAACCGGAATTATTTTTGTTCCGGATGAGTATAAATATGCTGTCATCTCTGATGTTGATGACACCTTTTTAATCTCGCATTCTTCTAACTTAAGGAAACGATTGTATGTTTTACTAACTAAAAATGCGCATAGCAGAAAGCCTTTTGAAGGCGTAATTCAGCATTATAAAATGCTGGCAAATGCCGGTGTAAAAACAGGCTATAAAAATCCGTTCTTTTATGTCTCCAGCAGCGAATGGAATCTGTTCGATTTTTTAAATGACTTTGCCAAAAAACATGAATTGCCAGAAGGTGTGTTTTTATTAAGTCAATTGAAAAAGATAGGAGAGGTGTTTAAAACAGGCCAGGGTAAACATTCGGCTAAATACATGCGTATTGTAAGAATCGTGGAAGCATTTCCAAATCAGCAATTGATTCTTTTAGGCGATGATTCGCAGATGGACCCTTCAATTTATCTATCGATGGTGGAACATTTCCCTGGAAAAATATCCTGTGTTTATTTGCGGCAGACCAATGTAGCTATTAAGGACACAGTAAAAAAAATAGTAGAAAAAATAATAGTTGGTGGCACACCTTGTTGTTATTTTAGAGACAGTGCTGAAGCTATGAAACATTCAGAAAAGCTCGGCCTTGTTCAATTAGTGTAAGCAAGAAATAGTCAGGGGTTTGTGTTCATTACAGCAATTTTATTGTTTTTAACGCCGTTAAATTTTTGTCTGAACTCGGGACTTTCGGTGCGTTTTAATTTATCCCAAAACGTAAAGTATAAGCCGAAATTGTATCTGAATTGTTTATGATGTAAGGAATGATGTGTAGCACCTATGACCCACCTGGCAAAAATGTTTTTTTCATAAGCGCCGGGGTATATTTCTATATCAAGATGATTAATAACGCTGCTGATTGTCATGATAGTTAGCTGCAACAGAATAACAGAATAATGTAAAGGAAGCAACAACAGCATTGCTGGTAAAAACACAGCCTGTAAAATACCTTCTAAAGGATGAAATGAAAAAGCCGTAAATGGAGAGGTTATGTTACTGTTGTGATGAACCTTATGAACAATCTTAAAAATTGCTGGTTTATGCATCCAGCGATGCAGCCAGTAATAATAAGTTTCATGAACGAACATCAAAATTAAAAGACTGACTGGGAGATAAAGCCAGCCATGATGCAATGGGTCAACATAAATTTTTGTAAAGCCTTTCTGCCAAAGCCAGAAAGTAAATGTGCCGGCAATAGAAAAAATTAATCCTGTCAGCATACTCCATAACACTTCACTTCTAAACTGTCCGGACTTATAATCTTTTAAATTGATCTTTCTTGAAAACCATTTTGTTTTAAACCATTTGTGAAATATGAAATAAAACAGGCCGGCAACTACAAAATATCTACCAGTAATAATTATAAATAATATCAGTGTTGTTACAATAAAAGTGAACAGGCTATTTAACTCTGGCAGTTGCATAATACAAATGTACTCAAACCTTAAAAGCAAGCTGAGCAATCAAGCTATAATTTGTGATTAACTGGTAAAAGTGAAATCAAAAACTTTAAAAGAAAAGTCTTCAAAAAAGAGTCTGATATCTTTGACCTGAAAGCATGTGCCCATTGTTTTGATGCGGTGCCACAAAGTGCTCATACTTCCTATAAAAATACCTGTCTTCTTCCCATCCTTTTCTGTGCAAAAAAGATAATCGGCCGCTTCGCTGCCTAGCAGTCTTGTTAGCTGATTCAACAGTAATACTACTCTTTCTGATTTTACCAGCTTAGATGTTTTGACAGAAAGGAAGCCTTTTAAGGCAAACCGATTTTCTTCAAAATTAGTATGATCATATCATCAGTAAAGGATGTTGCCATATTTTTGCGCTGGCTCAGATATTAGCGACGTATGATATTAAACTGCTTTCAATCATGGCCATTATTCTTAAATCAAGATCAAAAATATGTTCAAAATAAGTTCGGTTGCTGGTTTAATGCTTATTGCCTTTTCCTGTACTGATAAAAAAAAGGGTGATGAAAAGGCTTTTCAAATAGTTGAAAAGTGTATTGAAGTACATGGTGGTAAAAATTACAGGGATATGAATGTTTCTTTTGACTTTCGGCAATTTAGGGTACATCTCACGCAGAAAGGAGGCACTTTCGTATATGAGAGAACTACCAAGGATTCGCTGAATAACGATATTCGTGATATACTTACAAATAATTCTTTTACCAGGGAAGTAAACGGAAAGAAGCAGAATTTGAGTCAGAAAGACACCGATAAATACAAGGAAGGATTGAACGCTATTGCTTATTTTGCTTTATTACCCTATAAACTTTCAGAGCCTGCGGTAATCCTAAAATACCTTGGTGAAACAAGTATTGAAAATAAAAAGTACTATAAAATAGAAGCTTCGTTTGAAGCATCCGGCGGGGGAAAAGATCACTACGATACCTTTTGTTATTGGATTAACCAGGCTGCTCATACAATGGATTTTTTATCTTATTCAAGTGGAGGACCAAGATTTAGAAAGGCGATACAAAGCGAAAGGGTAGATGGAGTTGTTTTTCAGGATTATGACAATTATGAAGTTCCTGATAGCACCCTTGCCACTTTTAACTATGATAAAGCCTTTAGTTCAGGTAATGTGAAGCTGTTGTCTAAGATTCAGCAAAGCAATTATACTTCCAACAAATAAAAAGGTATATTCCGTATTGACGCGGTGGAGCTACATTTAAATGGAAATGCAACACTGTTTTGGCCATGCCAGTTTCATTACTCCTGTTAAAATCTTGCCTATTAGATCCCGGTAATAGTGTTGCTTACAACAATGTTTGATATACTATAGCAAGAATAATTTCATCAATCATAAAAATGAAAGACGCTGAGCTTAAAATAGCTATCTCTCAAATTGCCCCTGGTTGGCTAAATAAGCAGCACACAACTTTTAAAATTATTTCTCAGATAGATGAAGCGGGCATAAAAGATTGCAAACTGGTTGTTTTTGGAGAAGGACTACTTCC
>JBDSRT010000072.1:0-5209 GCA_039929165.1 Ginsengibacter sp. | reverse complement strand
AATAAAAATGAGAATGCAAATAATTACTTTCATAGCAATTAAAGATAACCGGCTTTGTAAAGGCAGTATTATCTGCACAAATAAAACGGCATAATTTTTAGTTAATGATATCCGTATTTTAAAATGTAATATTTTTATTTCTTTAAAACGAACCAAATGAATAACTTCTTCAGAGCCTTGATAGCTGGTTATGGCGCCAAAAAATTGGGTGGTGGTTGTATAAGCACCATTCTTGTTTTTATAATTATTTACTACCTCTTAGGTAATTGTAACTAATACAATTAATAGCCGTAAGCCATGTCGAAAGGTTACGGCTTATCCTTTTATGTTGATCCTGTAGCGTAAAACGGCTTCATTATTATACACAACATATATCCAACCGGAATTGGGCACAACAGTATAATATTGCCGCAAATTCTGCAAAGCACCTGTATCAAATTTTCGTACTGTAGAATCATTTACCTCATAGTCCTTCGTCGTTTCAAAATCAGGCAGAATTTGTAAAGTTTTTGAGCTATTATAAGTTTGAATTTCAAAAGCTAATGTGTCACCGATTTTTGCATCAATAAAACCTGTTGCAGGCTTATAACTCACTATATTATATTGGTTGAAAGCATTATATTCAAAAGGACTTTGTTTAAATTCTTTTGGTACCGGCGGCTCTTCAAGTAATGACCATTTAAGGTCTTCGGGTAAATGATCTTTCACAAAGGCCTGTGGCGGCGTTAAATAATAAAAAGGATCATAACGTTGCACAAATTCACCACTTGACACATAACCACTTGCCCAGGTTACATCAACAAGATTCCAGGTGCTATCGATCTTTACCGCATTCCATTTATGATTTGGGTTAAAACCTTTACGCTTTATGTTTGAACCAATTCTTGCATAGCCTGAAATAACTTCGCATTGTAAGCCAGCATAATTACAGAGGATTTTAAAGAGACGTGAATAGCCATCGCAATATGCAGACTGTTTCTTTAGAACTTTTTCAGCAATGATCTCGTCTGTAGATTTTGACATGTAAAGGGAATCGCCAAAGTCATCGGTGATCTCAATGTCTTTATAGTTGCGTTCTCTTACCCTATAAGAAATATTATTTGTGATCCACGAAAAAATAGATTGAACTTTTTCTTTCTCCGATGTATTGTTATGGGTAAGATATTCTGCCAGATATTTTGGAGACTGCAGATCTTTTTCAGAACTAAAGGTAAAGGCTGGAATTGATGGCTGCGTCTGCGCATAAGCATTACCTACACACCAAACAAGGCAAATAATGCAGGCAAATCTTTTCATCTGAAATAGCTTTGGGTTCTCCTACCAAAACCGCTTCAAATTTACTTATCTTTTTAAAGATTGAGCAGTTTAGCTAGACGAATTATTCAGGTGTGTGCTCCTGAAAATCATTGTGGGATAAAAAACTAAGTGCAATACCTGTACAAGATTATTTCATCTTTATTAAAATTGGACACATGCAAAGGTCTAACAATCAAAGTTTTTCATTTTTTAAAATACTTATTGTTACCAGCAATTGTCCCACGTGCCGCATGGTATGCTCAGCAGCATGGAACAGCAAACCAATAACAGTTGAGGGCAATTGTTGTCTGCCAACTCCCCTGAAATCAGTAAGTGTTTTTTCATCAGTATTCTTAAGTTGCACTAGTGCCTCGTCAACCTGTCTATTAAACCTTGATACCAGGGCGTTAATATTTACTGCGGTTGATATTTCACCTTCCGCTTTAAGGTGAGACAACTGATCAGCAGATAATAGCTCGGCTCTTGCATAAGTAAACACACGATCAAGTACGCCTGACAGGTGTTGTAAATGAAACGCCGGGGAAGCCAGGCCCGCGGGTTTTCCCCATAACAACTTATCATCGAAATCAGTCATTAAGTCTTCTATTTCTTCCCGAGCCTGCAATAAAGCATGCGCTACAGGCTGTAATAAAGGTGGAATATTGGGTAGCGGTCCACGCTGCCAGACTTCGGGTTGATTAGGTTTCATAAACATACAAGACGGAAAAATAAATTTAAATCTAATTCAGAGCAGAACTTGTGGGCGCCGCGGTGTAAAATTGCTTGTTGCATTTAAATGTTGTTTTGAGTACATTTAATTATGTCCCCACAACTGCTGCATAAGCTCACAATTTTACTCGCCTTCTCAACTATAACAACGGTATCATTTTCACAAGGCAAATTCAAGGTATCTAAAAAAGGTAAAAAAGTCAGCACCGCAACAGTCTATTCTCCAGGGCCATTATTCTCTTCTGACTCGGTTTTACAATTAAAGATTTCCGGTAAGATGAAAGACATTTATCGTGACCGCAAAGATGATGCAACTTTCCATCCGGCCATGCTGCAATATGCCAATAAAGATGGAAATCTCACCAGCATTGGTATACAGTTAAAAACACGGGGACATTTTAGAAAGATTGCGGGGAATTGTATACTGCCGCCCTTGCTAATCAATATTAATAAATCTTCTAAACTAAAAAACAGCTTGTTTCAAAAGCAGGATCAGTTAAAACTGATAATGCCTTGCCTGGAGAATGAGGATTATGTAATTAAAGAATATCTCGTTTATAAATTATACAACCTTTTTACACCGCTTAGTTTCAACGCAAGGCTTGTACAGGTTGAGTTTACCGATTCTGTTAGTAAGAAAAAACCTGAAACGCATTACTGCTTTTTACTTGAAGATGACAAGACGCTTGCAAAGCGAAATAACTACTTATCGGCAATTGCTAAAAGAGCTACAAGAACACAGGTTGACCAGGATGAGTTTCAGTTAATGTCGCTGTTTCAGTTGATGATAGGCAATACAGACTGGTCAATAGAATACCTGCATAATCTAAAAATGCTTTATAAAGATTCATCCGCTAAACCTATTACGGTACCTTATGATTTTGACCATAGTGGTATTGTAAATGCGCCTTACGCAAAGCCAGCAGAAGAGCTTGAACTTAACTCTGTTGAGGATAGATATTTTTTTGGTAATTGTTTACATGCTGAAGAGGCAACACCTTATATTAAGCGCTTTATGGCGCTGAAAGAAAAAATTTATGCAACCTACACCTCCTGTACTTTACTTGACGCCAAAACTATAAAGTCAGTTACAAATTATCTTGATGAGTTTTATAAATTGCTCAACAATCCTAAGGTACTTGAAAAACACCTATCCAATGGCTGCGGCAACAAACCACGAATAGTTATTAAGGGTTATGAAAACGAGTGATTCGCTTTAGTCGCCGGATATAAAAAGAGAGCTAAAGGCAATCCTATACAGGCAATTAAAATCGTGGCTGCTACAACCTGGTTTTGCAACTGGAAAGGTGCTTTAGGCGTAGCTGATAAAGGCAGCACAATAAAAGACATAGTGGCCCAAATAAATAAGCCATATAAAAAACCGGTCATGAAACGGCTACCCGTGAGCTCTGTGATTCTGCAAAAAACAAAGACATAAAACAATACAAAAAATAGTGCTATTGTATAATGTAATACTATGCCTAATAAAGAAGTTCCATGTCCGCCGGCAAACGCTGCCTGACCGGTCAAACCACTTGCAATAAATTTAAAAACATTATCTATGGACTTACCTGTGTTATTATAATAGTTTAGACAGGCAACACTCATATCCATTGTTCCGGTAATAAGCCAGGCAACGAAAATTGTCTTTAAAGAATAGCCGTTCATATATTTAGTGCAGACGGTTTCAAGCTTGTTTAAAACACTTAACAACAATGTTACAGTTAGTGCTTAACTGGATTGCTCAACTGCTTCAATAAGTTTTGCTTTTGAGGCCTCTAACCACTCCGGCAGTTTTTCAGCCTCTATTTTCCATTCCTCATTGTCACGCAGCATAGTAAACTCCCAGCGTGTACCATCCTTATCTTTAACGTCTACATGATAACCCTCTTCATGTCCTACACCAATAGGTTGAAAGTTAAATTGCCTGCCTTCAATATCACTATTAAATAAGTTACTCATAGTTCATGATTTGTGTAATTGAATCCCATTATCTATCTAACTTAAAATTAGCTGAAATGAAACATTTACTTTCATTCATACTTACTAATTATTATTGCATCATTAATTGCGTATGAAAAAAATAATTATTGCTGTTTTTATTGCAGCGTTTCTATTCATTGCGTTTCGCACAAAACCAGATGATAAAACCTGTATCCTAAAAGGTGTAAGGGCAGTGTGGGGTACCCGTGTGCCGCCGGAAGATACGCCCATGTATTTTGAACCTTTTATGAATCTCACCAGCAAATCAGTAAAGATCAATGACTGGATCTTTTTAAAACAGATAAAATATAAATTTACTACAGGGTATAAAACGATTGGTTTCGGCGCCTTTAACACGGTGTTTACGAGTAGATTAAATATGTCCACAGTTAAATAAATAACGTTGCAACTTTACCTGCAACTTTTAATTGTTCAAGATAAATGAGTTACAGCGTTGTTATTTCGCTATCACTACTTGTTTGGTTTCAACAAACTTCTGAGCTACCTATTATTTTATTTTGTTTTCCGGAAAATAAAAAAAAGCAGCCTGTTATAGCTGCTTTCGCAAAAAAAATAATTCAACAATTATTTCATTTTTGATTGCATTCCTTTTACCATATCCAAATGCGATTGAACAACTGGTTTCGTGCTTGTAACAATTTTTTTTAGATCGGCATCAGTTACTGAATTCTCTGCATCATTTAAATGCGATATAAGATCTTCATGCTCTGAAACCATTTTAGCAACGAAGGCTTTATCCCATGCATCACCTTTTGTTTCAGTCAGATTAACTGTACCGGTAGTATCTACCGCAGGCACAGCAATATTTGTGTGCTTACCTAAATAACCTTTCACTGTTGCTTCAAGTTTTTTATGATCTCTCAACATCATTTCTGCATGGGATTTTAATTCTTTTGAAGTACCTGTTGTTTTAGCTGCCATCATCCAATCAATTTCTGCGGCATTCTTAGGCACAGCATAAGTAATAAAATCCTGGTTCACTTTGTTGCTGTCTGTTACTGCAGGTGTAGCCATTGCTATAGTATCGCGCATCTTATCAGAAGACATATTGAAACCATTGTCCATAGAAGAGTTTATGGAGTCTGTAGTTGTAGTTTCATCAGTACTGCTGCCACTACAAGAGGCAAATGCAAGGCTACCTGCAGCCATTAAAGCCATTATACCTGATTTATGCGTTTTC
>JBDSRT010000071.1:0-6766 GCA_039929165.1 Ginsengibacter sp. | reverse complement strand
GTCTTGAATCCACGTTTCTTCAGCATCTATCAGAACACCAATGTTACTCTCAGAGGCTACGCTACAAATTTTATCAAGCCTTTCTCTTACCTTTTGAAACTCGGCTTTTTCATCTACAGTCAAACTTCCAACATCAATTTTTCCTTCAATTGTATTTTGAGAAACTGCAGTGCTATCAAGCTTTTCGAGTAATTTAAATCGAGCGAAGCCTGTGAGTTTAATACTGATGTAGGGAATATTTTTTTGCGTTGCGGCGTACCTAATCACTTTAATAAACTCTTCTGTAGCCTTTTCAAAACTCTCTTCGCCTTCTTTGCCTTCAACGCCATAATCAAGAATAATTTTTACATTGAAAGCATTCAATTTATCAGCAACAATTTTAGTTTCGTCCAGCGTTTCGCCACCCACAAATTGTGAGAATAACGTTTTTTTTAATAAGCCATTTATAGGAAGTTTTGCTTTAATAGCCCACGGTGTAAGCTTTGTGCCTAACTTAACCAGCCAACCAATATTCATTGAGCCAAAAAGAAATTTTGCTTTTTTAAGATCTGCATCTGATTTATAAGCGAATGCCTTTTTAGTGTCTTCAAAAGAAATATTCATAGTAAAATATCAGGCCCGAAATTGACTAAACCTTTTACAACGTCCAAATAATAAATGGTAGTCAGGTTTTGGCTTAATTATATTTGCACCACAAATGCCTGATAAAAATTCTTCTGAGAGCCTTGTAGTAATGACGGAGCTTGTATTGCCAAATGACACCAATACGTTTGGTAATTTAATGGGAGGCCGGCTGATGTATTGGATGGATATTGCGGCTGCGCTTTCAGCTTTAAAACATTGTAGTTCTCCGGTGGTTACCGCTTCGGTAGATAATATATCTTTTACAAGTCCTATAAAATTGGGAAACGTCGTGCATATTGAAGCAAGAGTTACAAGAGCTTTTAATACCAGTATGGAAGTGCATTTGAAGGTTTGGGGCGAAGATGCTTTACTCCAGGCAAGATATAAAAGCAATGAAGCTTTTTTTACGTTTGTGGCTATTAATGAAAAAGGCAAAGCTTCACCAGTGCCGCAGATAATACCACAGGATGCAGAAGAGATCCGATTATTTGATGGTGCTTTAAGAAGGAGACAGATCAGACTAATATTAGGCGGAAAAATGAAACCGGAAGAAGCCGATGAACTGAAAGCAATCTTCACTAAAACTGCATAAATTATTTATCGAGAGCTGTTAGCAAATGGTGCTTGCCTTTAAGCATAAATTTTTTGCTTTGCTCAATGGCATCCATCACGCTGTTTAAAATGTTTTCAGTCGTATCGTTATAGTCGATCTTCATTGGTTCTTTAAATTGCACAGTAAGTAGTGAGCCTGTCTTCTTAAATTTTAAGCCCTTTTTATTAAAAGCTCTCCAAAAACCACTGATCATCACAGGAACAACAACAGGTTTACTGTGTTTAATGATAAAAGCAGTTCCTCTGCGGCCCGGCGCAAAAGGTTTTGTAGTGCCTTGCGGAAAGGTAATTACCCAATTATTTTCTAAAGCTCTTGAAATTTTTCTCGTGTCGCCAGGATCAAGCCCACGCTGCACTTCCTGACCTTCCTTCCGCCATGTTCTTTTAACTGTTATGGCACCACCCAGCCTGAATAACCGGCTGATAAAACTCTGTTTCATGGTTTCTTCTGCAGCTACATAATGCACCCTGGTAAATGGATTGAGCAAATAATATGGAATGCCAAGCTGGTTATGTTTGCCCCATTTTACAGCGCAAAAAATGTGAAGAAAAAGAATAACGTCTGCAAAATAAGTTTGATGATTGCTTACAAATAATACATTTTTTTTCGGAAGACCTTCGAGATGTTCTGTGCCGGTAATTTTCAACCGGTTTACAATTGCAAAACCAGGATAACTTATAATCCCGATGAAAAAGTAAATTATTGATTTTAAGATATTAGTTTGCTGAAGGCTCGTTACCCACTTGTTCATTAGGTGATTTTTAACTAAACAATCGTACCTGCAATATAGGAATTTATGCAGAAAATCATTGTAAGGAACAAATGCTTACAGCTTCGTTTATAATGACAACAATTGGGCATTTTGGCTTAACTTCGCCGTCCCAATTTAAAACCCTTGGGGATTTTTATGAGTAACGATATTATTAACCAAAATGCTGATGGACAGGAGGTAGTTGAAGAAACGCCTACAGCAACAACAAATCCACCTGCAGAACAAGTTTTTGAACCTGTTTCAGAAGACACCTCAGTTGATACGGCTACTGAGATTACGAAAGAAGAATCATTTATACAAACTGCGCATGATGATTTTGACTGGAGTGTTGATAAACGCAATGTAACCAGTTACAACGATGAAGAGAGAATTAAGTATGATTCTGTTTATGACAAGACTTTTAAACAGATCAATGATGGTGAGATGATTCATGGTATTGTGGTTGGTTTAACCAAGACCGATGTTGTAGTAAATATTGGTTTTAAAAGTGATGGACTTGTATCTCTTAATGAATTCAGAGATACTCCAAACCTAAAAGTGGGTGACGAAGTTGAGGTAATGGTTGCGGAGAAAGAAGACCGCGATGGCAATCTTCACCTTAGCCGCAAACAGGCCCGTACTACAAGAGCCTGGGAACGCATTGTTGAAATGCATAAGACAGGCGAAATTGTTACGGGTACTGTTACCAGCAAAACCAAAGGCGGTCTTATTGTTGATGTTTTTGGTATGGAAACTTTCTTACCGGGATCGCAAATTGACGTTAAGCCGGTTACTGATTACGATCAGTTTGTCGGTAAAACGATGGAATTTAAAGTGGTCAAGATTAATGAAGCCATCAAAAATGCAGTTGTATCGCACAAGGCACTTATCGAAAGTGACATTGAGCAACAACGTGCGGACATTATGGGTAAACTTGAAAAAGGCCAGGTACTTGAAGGAACAATAAAGAACATTACTGACTTTGGTGCGTTCCTTGACCTTGGCGGTTTAGACGGCTTATTATATATTACGGATATCAGCTGGGGACGTATTAATCATCCAACAGAAGTATTAAAACTAGATCAGAAATTGAATGTGGTTGTACTTGATTTTGATGATGATAAAAAACGTATCAGCTTAGGTTTAAAACAATTAACGCCACATCCCTGGGATACTTTGCCTGAAACAATTAAAGAAGGTGAAGTTGTAAAAGGTAGGGTTGTAAATATTGAAGATTATGGTGCTTTCCTTGAAATTTTCCCTGGTGTTGAAGGTCTTGTTCATGTAAGTGAAATTACCTGGGCAAACACGCCGATCAATGCTAAAGAATTCTTTAAACTTGGTGATGAGCATGAAGCAAAAGTGGTAACACTAAGCAAAGAAGACAGGAAGATGAGTTTATCTATCAAGCAAATGACACAGGATCCTTGGAACACTATTGAAGATAAATATCCTGAACATAGCAAACACAATGGCGTTGTTAAGAACATTACGCCTTACGGTGTTTTTGTTGAGCTTTCACCGGGCATTGGTGGCATGATTCACATTAGTGATTTAAGCTGGTTAAAGCGTTTCAACAACCCTAACGAATACACTAAGGTTGGTAATGACATCGATGTGATGATCATGAGCATTGATAAAGAAAACCGCAAGCTTCAATTGGGTCATAAGCAAATTGAAGAAGATCCATGGAACACACTTGAAGATACTTTTGCAGTGGGCACTATTCACCAGGGCACTGTTGTTAAAAAAGAAGACAAAGGCGCTATTGTACAATTGCCTTACGGGCTTGAAGGTTTTGCACCTGCAAGACATTTGCGCCGTGAAGATGAGCGTGTGATAAATGTTGATGACATTGAACAATTTGTTGTGATCGAGTTTGATCGGAACGATAAGAAAATTGTTTTAAGTCATAGTCGCATTTGGGAGCAGCAGAAAGCTGAAGAGAAAGATGCTGAGATGAAAGAGAAAAGAGCTGAGCAGGAATCAACTAAAAAAGCAGTAAAAAACCTGCAGAGCAAAGTTGAAAAAACCACGCTTGGAGATCTTGGCGTTCTTGCTGATTTAAAGAAGAAATTAGATGACAACGAAGAGAATGTAAAGAAGAATATTTAATTCTTAAGACTTGATACTAAAAATCCCGTTGTAACTCAGCGGGATTTTTTTATGCGTATTATTCAAGCAAATTATTCGAGAGTTGATCAATTAAACAGTTTGTTGGCTTTCATGCCAATACTTTTTCCGGCTATATATCCGCTCGTCCAGGCATGTTGAAAATTAAAGCCACCGGTAATTCCATCCACATTCATTATCTCCCCGGCAAAAAACAGATTCGGGCATAATTTACTTTGCATGGTATCAGCGTCAATCTCCTGCAAAGAGATCCCACCCGCAGTTACAAACTCTTCTTTAAAAGTTGTTTTACCTAAAATTCTATATTCGGAAGAACAAAGTATTTTACCCAGTAGGTTAAGGGCTTTAAGCGGTATCTGGTCCCAACGATTTTCTACATGAATGCCAGCTTCAGTAACTAAATTTTCCCAAAGTCGTTGTGGCAGGTTGAATATGTTTTTATTTTTTATTTTTTGTTGCGACAGGTTTTGCTTCAGCATCTTTAATTTTTCATGTAGAGAAGTTTCGTTAAAAGCAGGCAGCCAATTGATGACAACTAAGAAATCGTATTGCATTTTATTGAGTTCTATAGCCGCATAAGCAGAGAGCTTTAAAACTGCCGGGCCACTAAAGCCCCAGTGTGTTACCAGTAACGGCCCTTCCTGTATAAAATTTGTTCCCTTGATCTTTACAACGGCTAAACTAAGCGAGACACCCATTAAATGTTTTAATGGATGTTGATGTACATTAAAAGTAAACAACGATGGTACAGGAGCAACCAGCTCATGCTTTAAGTTAGTAAGCCAATCAAATTGAGAAATTTTGTGATGACCGCCGGCAGCTATACAAAGGAACTCGGCATATAGTTCACTGCCACATTGATCATATAATAACCAACCTTTATTCTTATTTAAAATTGATTTTATATCACGGTTAAGGATGATTTCAATTTTATATTTAATGACTTCATTCATCATACAATCAATGATAGATTGCGAGGAATCAGAAATGGGAAACATCCTGCCGTCTGCTTCAGCTTTTATTTTCACACCACGCTGCTCAAACCAGTTTACCGTGTCGTTTGTGAAAAAATGTTGGAAAGATTTTTTAAGAAAATTGCCTCCTCTCGGATACTTCTTAACCATTTCACTAACGGAATTGCAGTCATGCGTAACGTTACATCTTCCACCTCCGCTTATTCTTACTTTACTAAGAAGTTTGTTACTTTTTTCTACAATGATAACTTTTAGAGAAGGGCTTTCAATGGCTGCATGTATAGCGCAAAAAAAACCAGCTGCGCCGCCACCAACAACTACTAAAGTTTGTTTACTCATATTACTATTAAAGGAAATTAATAGTAGTCAGATACAAGATTGCTATTGGCTTTTTCGGCAGCTTCCACTTTTTCAAATGAAGATAATATGTCTGCCTTGCCTTTTTTTACACAAACATTATGTTCATAATGTGCAGAAGGTTTCCTGTCACGTGTTCTGATCGTCCAGCCATCTGCATCACTGGTTACATCCTTCGTTCCGAGGTTGATCATAGGCTCAATCGCAATCACCAATCCTTCTTTTAATTTGGCGCCAAAGCCACGTTTTCCATAGTTAGGCACTTGCGGATCTTCATGCAGACTTCTACCTAAACCATGCCCCACCAATTCTCTTACAACGCCATATCCATTTTTCCTTTCTGTATAATCCTGCACAGCAAACGATATATCACCTACACGATTACCGGCAACCGCATATTGTATGCCTTTATACAATGATTCTTTAGTAATACGTAACAACTCTTTGATTTCAGGTGTTACTTCACCAACGGCAAAAGTATAAGCACAATCGCCATGAAAGCCATTTTTAAACACACCGAGATCTACAGAAACAATATCCCCGGCTACAATTTCTTTTTCGGTAGGAAAGCCATGAACTACTGCATCGTTAACAGAAATACACGAAGCGAAAGGGTACCCTTTATAATGTTTAAATGAAGGCACAGCGCCATTGTCTAAAATAAATTCCTCTGCAACTTTATCCAATTGCATTGTTGTAATACCTGGCTTTAAGATAGCGGCAACTGCTGCAATTGTTTCACCAACAAGCAAAGCACTTGTTCGCATTAGCTCAATCTCTCCAGCTGTCTTATAAAAAGTCATTCTTTGAAAAATTTTTATCATTAAAAAACCCTGTCGTGTTCAACGGCAGGGCAAATAATATTATTAAAAGATTTACCAATTTAACTCCCTGTAACACCAGGCGCCACCGTCTGGCGTCCCTGTATTCTGCCACTGCTCATCAACCCATCATATTGGCGCATTAATAATTGTGTTTCAATTTGATGAAGCGTATCCAACACCACACCAACCATAATAAGCAAAGATGTACCGCCAAAGAACGTTGCAAATCCCTGGCTTACCCCAAGACGTTGCGCAATACCCGGTAAAATACCAACGAGTGCTAGCAGGACTGCACCAGGTAAAGTAATTCGATCCATAATCTGGCCAATATAGTCAGCAGTTGGCTGACCAGGTTTTACACCAGGTATAAAACCATTACTTCTCTTTAAATCATCAGCCATTTGCTTTGGGTTGAAGATAAGAGCCGTATATAAAAATGTAAAGCCTATTACACAAGTGGAATACACCAACATATACACAACATTAGTAT
>JBDSRT010000070.1:0-3574 GCA_039929165.1 Ginsengibacter sp. | reverse complement strand
ATTTTGAGAATAGCGGTTTTAGTGAACAACCGGTTTGGTGGGGCTTTGTTGCTGAAGTTGATGGAACTGTTGAAGGTTTTGCTTTGTATTATATTCGGTATTCAACCTGGAAAGGTCAGCGGATGTACCTGGAAGATTTTATTGTGAATGAATCTTTTCGAGGGCATGGTATCGGCAAATTATTATTTGATGAATTAATCAAGGAAGGCAACCGAAAAAATTTTAGTGGCCTTGTTTGGCAGGTGCTCGACTGGAATGAATCAGCTATTAATTTCTACAAAAAATATGACGGTGTACAATTTGATAGCGGTTGGTTAAATTGTTCCCTTTCTTTGCAGGGGTAATGCTTGAATAAATCATTTAAATAAGATTATGGCAGACAAAATAACAATGGGCGCTGATGGTATTTTAAATGTTCCGGACAACCCGGTAATTCCATTTATTGAAGGTGATGGCATTGGTCCTGATATTTGGAAAGCAAGTGTTCGTGTATTTGACGCCGCTATTGAAAAAGCATATGGTGGTCACAAGAAAATTGAATGGCTGGAAGTGCTTGCCGGAGAAAAAGCATTTAACCAGGTTGGTGAGTGGATGCCCGAAGCCACCATGAACGCATTTAGGGAATATATTTTAGCCATCAAAGGTCCATTAACAACGCCTGTTGGTGGCGGCATAAGAAGCTTAAATGTTGCCTTACGGCAGGAACTTGATCTCTATGTATGTTTAAGACCGGTGCGTTATTTTGAAGGGGTACCCTCTCCTATGTGGCAGCCCGAGAAGGTGAACATGGTTATCTTCAGAGAGAATACAGAAGATATTTATGCCGGCATTGAATACATGACCGGCACGCCGGAGGCAGATAAACTTCTAAACTTTTTGCGTGACGAACTGCATGTAAAAAATATCCGTTTTCCAGATACATCTTCAATAGGTATTAAGCCTGTAAGTAAAGAAGGTTCAGAAAGATTGATCAGGTCTGCTATTGAATTTGCTATCGTTAATAAAATGCCTTCTATAACCATTGTTCATAAAGGCAACATTATGAAGTTTACTGAAGGTGCTTTTAAGAACTGGGGCTATGAATTAGCAGCCCGTGAATTTGGGAACGAAGTATATACGTGGAACCAATGGGAAGCTACCAAAAAACAAAGTGGCGAAGCTGTTGCAAACGAAGAGTTACGCATTGCCGGCATCGGCGGAAAGATCTTAATTAAAGATGCCATTGCAGATAATTTCCTTCAACAGGCCTTATTGGCGCCGCAGGATTATTCAGTTATAGCCACCTTAAATTTAAATGGCGATTATATAAGTGATGCATTAGCTGCCCAGGTTGGTGGCATTGGTATAGCGCCAGGCGCCAACATAAATTATCTCACAGGTCATGCAGTGTTTGAAGCTACGCACGGTACGGCGCCAAGGTTTGCCAACACTAATACCATGAACCCCTCTTCTGTAATACTAAGCGGTGTTATGATGTTGGAATATATGGGTTGGAAAGATGCCGCTGAACTTATTACCAACAGCATTGGTAAAACCATAAGAAACAAAAAAGTAACCATAGACTTTTATAACCTGATGAAAGATGCCACTTTACTTAAAACAAGTGAGTTTGCAGATGAAGTAATCAGAAACCTTTAAACCTATTTTAGTAGAAGTACGCTTAATCATAACATAACTGCATTGGCTTATGTGTGAATATTTGATAAGTGTATTTTTGCTGGCAATATAAATATAACATTGATGAATAAAATTAAAGTAGACAACCCTGTAGTAGAACTTGATGGTGATGAAATGACACGTATCATCTGGAAGTTTATAAAAGATAAATTAGTGTTGCCTTATGTTGAAGTTGATATAAAATATTATGACCTTGGTATTGAATATAGAGAAGAAACCAAAGACCAGGTAACCATTGATGCAGCCGAAGCAATTAAGCAATATGGTGTTGGTATAAAGTGTGCAACCATTACGCCTGATGAAGACAGAGTTAAAGAATTTAATTTGTCAAACATGTGGAAGAGCCCGAACGGCACTATCCGTAACATTCTTGATGGCACTGTGTTTCGTGAACCAATTGTAATGCAGAATATACCAAGGCTGGTAACCAACTGGACAGCGCCAATCATTGTTGGCCGTCATGCATTTGGCGACCAGTATCGTGCAACCGACGCTGTGATAAAAGGTAGGGGCAAACTTACCATGACCTTTACACCGGAAGATGGAAGCCCTGAACAAAAATTTGAAGTATATAATTTCAAAGGAGACGGCGTTGCATTGTCAATGTACAACACTGATGAAAGTATAAGCGGTTTTGCAAGAAGCTGTTTCAATATGGCGGTGAGCAAAAAGTGGCCTTTATATCTTTCAACAAAGAATACCATTCTTAAAAAATATGATGGCAGATTCAAGGACATTTTCCAGGATATTTTTGAGAAAGAATTTAAAACAGAATTTAAAGAAGCAGGGATAACTTACGAGCATAGATTGATTGACGACATGGTAGCAAGTGCTTTAAAATGGCATGGTAATTTTGTTTGGGCCTGTAAAAATTATGATGGTGATGTACAGAGCGATACAGTTGCTCAGGGCTTCGGCTCTTTAGGTTTAATGACGTCGGTGCTTATAACGCCTGATGGCAAAACGCTTGAAGCAGAAGCCGCTCATGGCACAGTAACCAGGCATTACAGAGATCACCAGGCTGGTAAGCCAACATCTACTAACCCAATTGCTTCTATTTTTGCCTGGACAAGAGGCCTTGCTTTTCGTGGAAAGCTGGATGGTAACCAGGCGCTAATTGATTACTGCAATGCTCTGGAGGAGGTTTGTATTGAAACAGTTGAAAGTGGTAAAATGACAAAGGATTTGGCTGTAGGTATCCATGGCAACAAAGTAGAACACGGTAAGCACTATTTGTATACGCAGGAATTTCTTGAAGTAATTGATGAAAATTTAAAAAAGAAACTTGAGTAGCTTATGCAATGTTCTTAACGGTTAATCGTTATGCAAAATATATCCTATGTCAAAAATTTTAGTTGTCGATGATGATCTCGACATTTTAGTTGTGATGGAAATACTTTTAACCATGAAAGGTTTCAAGGTAGACGTGACAGCAAAATGGGACAGTACTTTTGATAAGATCAAATCATTCAACCCTGATCTTATCCTGCTGGATATCCTGATTTCCGGTAATGATGGACGGGTACTTTGTAAACAATTAAAAGGCCAGGACGACACAAAACATATACCTATTATTATGTTCTCCGCACATCCGAGTGCAGCCTCCACTATTCACGAATACGGCGCCAACGATTTTATCGCAAAGCCGTTTGACGTAAGTGATCTTTTAAATAAAGTTAATAAACAACTTTCCTGATATTATTCTTACAACCTAACAAATGGAAATGCATGGCTGTAGTTCCAATTGTTATTCAAGAGCACTTGTCGGAATTACTTATTGTTATTACCTCTTAACAAAGCCACAAGCAATAATATAAATACGGCGCCACCAACAATCCAAACCCAGGGCTGGGCATACCAATTACTGCTACTCTCTTTGGTAATCTTAATATCTGCA
>JBDSRT010000069.1:0-3050 GCA_039929165.1 Ginsengibacter sp. | reverse complement strand
ACGGCGTTGCAATAAGGATGGCTGTTTTATATTTACTTTCAGGCAAAAGTTAGCACACTAAAATTTTTTTATGCGAATTTGTCTTTTTCCCGGAACATTTGATCCTGTCACCCTTGGTCACACTGATATCATTAATCGAGTGCTTCCCTTATTTGACAAGCTTATCATTGGCATAGGAAGAAATGTAAATAAGCTGCCAATGTTTTCTGAAGAAAAAAGACTGGGTTGGCTTAGAGAAATTTATAAAGACGAGCCTAAGGTTGCGGCACTTGCATATGATGGCTTAACGGTTGAATGCTGCAAGCAAAATAATGCGACATTTATTTTAAGAGGTATCCGTTATGTGAACGACTTTGAATATGAAAAAGCTATTGCTGACATGAACCGCAGCCTTGATCATAACATCGAAACTATTTTTTTAACCTGCCTGCCGCAATATACTTCTGTTGCTTCAACCTTGGTAAGAGATGTGTTGAGGAATGGCGGAAATGTGTCTCAATTTGTACCTGAAGAAGTTATTAATTCTTTAAGCTGATGTCTATTTGGTTTGATAAAAACATTGCCGTCGCTGATCTCCATGCTTTAAGGCAAAATACACTGGCTTCTCATTTAGAAATGGAATGGGTTGACATTGGCAACGATTTTTTGCAATTGAAAATGCCGGTTAATGAAAAGACGAAACAACCTTATGGTTTATTACATGGCGGCGCTTCCTGTGCACTTGCTGAAACAGTTGGCAGTGTTGCATCAGCTTTAGTTATCGATACGCAAAAATCAGCCTGCGTAGGCATAGAAATTAACGCTAATCATATAAGAGGCGCCCGTGATGGTTTTGTAACCGCTACTGCCTCGCCACTTCATTTAGGGCGTACAACGCATGTGTGGGATATCAAGATCCATGATGAAGCCGGTAAATTGATTTGCATCAGCCGGCTTACAGTTGCTATCACGGATAGAAAGCAGTTTATTCCTCAATAAGAATATTTGCCTTTGTAAGTACGTCAGTTATTAGCGGAAAACTTTTGGCTAGTTTCTCTGGGATGAGAGCTTCATTCACCCATTCAATTTGTTGTATGCCTTCATCCTGCTGAGGCGTCAACGGCTGCGAGCTACCAGCCTTCATACTATACCAGCGGGTCTTTTTTAAAATGTTACGACCGTTCTCAATGTAAGTATGATAGGTAGTACATATCTTTTTCCCGGTTTTTACATCATGCAAGCCTGTTTCTTCTTCTACTTCCCGTTTAGCGCAGGCTTTGTACTTTTCGCCTTTATCTTTTTTGCCTTTTGGTAAATCCCAAAAACCTCTTCTAAAAATAAATAAGACCTCATCCTTTTCATTTTTCACCAGTCCTCCACCAGCACGAATTGTTTTAAAATCTTTCAAAAACAGAGCTTTAAGTTTTTCGAACTCAATACTAAAAACTACTGCCGCTTTAAAAGTTGGTTTGTCAATTTGCTTTACAATGTCATTAACGGCTGAGGCCGATATCTCATCAACAAACAGAACACCATCTGTTTGCAAAACGTCTTCAATTTCCGGTGTGATCTTCGAGCATAAAAACACCGGGCTATCTTCAAAATATATTTTCCTGGTCATACACTTATTTATAGTTGACAATGAAAGATTTATCTTAGCCGCATGAACAATCAAATTGCTGTAGCTGAGAAACTCTTACAAATAAAAGCAATTAAATTAAGTCCCGCTGAGCCCTTTACCTGGGCAAGTGGAATAAAAAGCCCGATATATTGTGACAATAGGAAAGTGCTTGGCTTTCCTTATATAAGAGATTTTATAAAGTCTGAAATGTGCAATGTAATATTTGAAGAATTTCCTGATGCAGGTATGCTTGCTGGTGTTGCAACTGCCGGCATCGCCTGGGGAGCAATGGCTGCCGACCAGTTAAAGCTGCCCTATATCTATGTAAGACCAAAGCCCAAAGAACATGGTTTAGGTAACCAGATTGAAGGCTTTTATGAGTCAGGAAAAAAGGTTGTTATCATAGAAGATCTGATTTCTACAGGGATGAGCAGTGTAGAAGTTGTAAAGGTGTTAAAGAAAAGTGACCTGCAGGTAGTGGGAATGGTATCTATATTTACTTACGGCTTTAAAGTTGCTGAAGACACGTTTAATAGGGAAGAAGTTCCTGTTATTGCTTTAACTACCTACGATGTGTTGCTGCAAACGGCAATAAAAATGGGCTATATCTCAGCTGAAGTAGAAAACACTTTGTTAAAGTGGAAAGCGGACCCCGCTCAATGGCTTTCTAATAATTAATTTTATTCTTCTTACTACTTTTTAACATGAAAACTATCCTTCTTTCCCTCTTTACGGCGTTTCTATTAACCACCAATGCTGATGCGCAGGTAAAGGCTGTTCAAAAAGCTGTGATTCAAACGCCGAATTTGCAATGCCAGGCCTGTAAGGATAGAGTAGAGCGGAGATTATTTAAAGAGCCAGGCATCTCGGTAATAAAAGCAGATTTTCATAAACATACAGTCGCCGTTACTTTCGTGAGCGAGAGAACTAATATTGAAAATATCAAAACTTCCCTGGCAAATCTAGGCTACGATGCAGATGATATTACTGCAGATGATGCTTATAAAACTTTGCCTAAAACCTGTCAGCATATTATTGAAAAACCGGCCTCAGTCAAATAGGTAGTCATTCCCGTTTAAAAGACTGAAAATTTGTGTTTGCCTTCGTAATGGACTGGCATATTCATAAACACATTCGCCTTCCCGATTTTTAATTTGCCTGAAACCTTTACAATAATTTCATTGCCTGCGAGTGTATTAAACGCGTTTTTAAAAAGATTTTTCATATCCACATCAAATTTTATTGGAAGAGTAAATGTATCTCTTCTGGGAATGTTAATTAGAGTGTCGGATATACTCTTCCCTAAATAACTTCCATTCACATTAATATCCAGTTCTGTTCTCCGAAGCTGTAAGCTAAAGTTGTTTGGATTGAAATATTCAAGATCCAATCTTACTGTTGATTTCTCAAATCCCAGGCTTTCTATTTCCAGGTTTTTATACTGACTATA
>JBDSRT010000068.1:0-2859 GCA_039929165.1 Ginsengibacter sp. | reverse complement strand
CTGAATAAACTTGTTGATAGGGGCAATACTGTTTTGGTAATAGAACATAATATGGATATCATTAAGATTGCAGACTATGTTATTGATATCGGTCCTGAAGGTGGGGAAGGCGGCGGAAAAATTATTTTCCAGGGAACGCCGGAAGAGCTTGCGAATAACAAAACCAGTTATACTGCTAAATTCTTAAAGAGTGAACTAACGTAAAAAACAGAGTATACAATCAGGAAATATATGATCTCAGAGGTAGGCACATAAATGTGCAGCGTTAGAATATCCTGATCATACACTCTGTATGATTTATATCAAGAAGGTTTAATCGATTTTGCTAAGCTTAAAATACAGTCATTCAAACGCCTTCTAAGTAGTTTTATTGTAAGTATGGATTTATAACTTCAGCATCTGGATATGCTTTATATTATCTTCCAGGTAAACATCTCCTATTCGCTTAAAACCAAAACTTTCGTAAAAAGTTTTTAAGTAAAGCTGTGCACCAATGGTTATTGGCTGCGGACCAAAAAGAGCATAAAGTTGTTCTATAGATTTCGTCATTAATTCACGGCCAATATTCTTACCCCGGTAATCTTCTGCAGTTAAAACCCTCCCTATTGACATATTATCAAAGGCCAAACCTGCCGGCAATAGCCGACTGTAAGCAACCAGCAAATCACTTTCCCATCCCATCAGGTGATGGCACTTTTCATCTTTATGATCACAATCCTGGTAAACACAATTTTGCTCTACTACAAACACCTGGTTTCGCTGATGTAGTATGTTATACATCTCAAAAGAAGAGAGCTCAGCAAAACTTTTACAAACCCATTGTATCATTTTAAGAAAATATTAATAGCCATATTTATCTTTCCATCTTTCCTTTAAAAACTTCCTCAACTCGTCTTCACGTGCATTTTTACCAGGCTGGTAAAAAGCTGTATTCTTTATCTCCTCTGGCAGAAACTCCTGGACGATAAAATTAGCATCATAACTATGAGCGTACTTATAGTCCTTGCCATAATTCAAATTCTTCATTAGTTTAGTTGGTGCATTTCTTATGTGAAGAGGTACCGGCAGATCGCCATGATCTTTTACGGCTGATAACGCAGCACCAATAGCCATGTACGAAGCATTACTTTTTGGCGAGGAGGCGAGATAAGTTGCGCATTGCGAAAGAATAATTCTTGATTCAGGATAGCCAATTAAATTTACGGCCGTAAAGGTATTTGTGGCTAATAGCAAAGCATTTGGGTTTGCGTTACCAATGTCTTCACTGGCTAATATTACCATGCGACGGGCTATAAACTTCACGTCTTCGCCACCCTCAATCATTCTTGCTAACCAATAGACTGCCGCATTAGGATCACTGCCTCGTATTGATTTTATAAATGCTGAAATAATATCATAATGTTGCTCACCTTTCTTATCATACAGCGCAATTCGTTGTTGAGCAATATCCATTACCTGCTGATCTGTTATTAAAACTTCATCGCCCAAACTATTGGCGACAAGTTCAAGCAGGTTAAATAATTTCCTCACATCTCCTCCTGAAATATTAATCAGGGCTTCAGTCTCTTTTAAATCAATTTGTTTGGTTTTAAGAACAGCATCAGTTTCTATTGCTTTTTTAAGAAGCTGCACCAGTACTTTATCATCAAGTGATTTTAAAACATAAACCTGGCAACGGCTAAGCAAGGCACTGTTTACTTCGAAAGAAGGATTCTCTGTTGTAGCGCCGATTAATGTTATTATGCCTTTTTCAACTGCGCCTAATAAGGCATCCTGCTGTCCCTTATTAAAACGATGTATTTCATCAATAAAGAGAATAGATCTTGTTGTTTCTTTCGACGCTTCAATTACCTGTCGCACTTCTTTAACGCCCGCTGATATGGCGCTTAATGTATAAAATGGAACATTGATCGTGTTGGCAATAATGTTGGCGATTGTAGTTTTGCCTACACCCGGTGGTCCCCAAAGTATCATTGATGGAATGTTACCCTGCTCAATGGCAGTGCGAAGAATACTGCCTTTACCGGTAAGGTGTTCCTGCCCGACAAGATCATTAAGTGTGGTTGGCCTTAATCGTTCAGCCAGCGGAATTTGTTGCAAAATAGATGATTAAAAAAAGAAGATAAATTTAACTTATTTGGAGGACTCTGCTTTGCTCACAAGCGTCGCAATGTCTTCTAAAGAAACCGGTCTTTGCTCATCATTTAATTCTATAACAACACAATACCCACTGGCACCACCGGCTGCAAGCATCGCCTGCACCAGCTTTAGCTGATCACTGACTACCCTTTTGCCGTTCCACAATTCTTTCGTGCATAAGCAGCCAAGGGATGGCGTAAATGGGTAATAGCTTTTGCCTGTGTAATATTCAGAATTGATGGTTGTACCATGTGCAATAATTTCCGTGCGCCCTGCGAGACCTGCATAGTAACTATTGTATAAAGGAAAAAATCCTTTTAAGCTTATTGGCAGAAGCTGTTCATATTTTTCAATAGTCCATGTAGTATCTGTTATTGTAGTATCATTTAAAAAAAGTTTTAAGCTGTCTTCAACCGGCAGCAACATCTGGATATTAGCAGTTGGCCCAATAAAGGTGTTTAGGGAAACCGCAAAACCGTTCAATCTAAAAATGCCCTGCGGTGTATTTCCGTTGGTTATATAGGAAGGTAGGTTGGTAATGCTCCTGGCGAGTTGCGGTACTGAAAAAAGATTATATGTACTATCTCTTACAAATTGTCCTGCAGCATTTCGCACAATTACAACACCAGGATAATCCCTGTTCTTTCTTTGAAAACTATACATTACAATTTGCCCAGGTAGAAATTGTTTATTAAGTAATTGAATAAGTTTTTTATCATT